>CAZWUB010000073.1:0-17204 GCA_964637415.1 uncultured Rikenellaceae bacterium | reverse complement strand
AGACAAAGAGACGAAGAGACAGTGGCGAGCTGAGACTCCCCTCCTGGGAGGGGATGGGGGTGGGTTTTAAAGAAAGAAGAGCAGAAGGGGAGATGAGGGGAGTGGGAGATGGGGGGAGAGACGAAAGAGGGGGAGAAAAGGAGAGGGGGAGATGAGGTGAGGGAGGGACGAAGGGACGAAGATACGAAGGGACGAAGGGACGGTGGCGAGCTGAGAATCCCCTCCTGGGAGGGGAAAGGGGTGGGTTAACTAATGTCTGTTGTTAAATATTTATGATAATCAAGTTATATTATTCAGTCATTTTACTGATTCTCCAAACCTCCTTATTATCAGGTCAGGTAAAAGTTCGTTTATTTTCCGGATATGATTCCGATACCATCATATTTTCAGTCACGGAAGGCAAATATAAAATCAATTATTTCCCATCCTCCGAAGTTTTGCTTTTAAAGGGGCAGAAAGGGTCAATAATCAGAAGTGGCGCTAAGCTTGTAATCAAATCCTCAGAAGATCACTTCTGGTCAATTTCAGATTCCGTGATTATTACAGGTACTACCGGTAATGACTCATTTTCCCTGTCAGTTGATAATTCAGGAAAGTTAACCCGGAATTATTCCGGTGACCTGCTTTGCAAATCCGATCTGGGTACCATTCTGTTAGTTAATACCTGTGAAACAGAATCTTACATTGCCGGGGTTGTGAAAGCTGAAGGAGGATCCGGCAGACATCCGGAATATTTTAAAACGCAGGCTGTTATTGCCAGGACATACATGTACGGTCATCTGAACAGACATGCTCTTGATGGGTTCGATCTTTGTGATGATGTTCATTGCCAGGCTTTTAATGGACTGACCAGCGATTCACTCATAATTAGAGCAACACTGGATACAAAAGACCAGATAATTATTGGTCCCGATTCACAGCCAATTACTGCTGCATTCCATTCGAACTGCGGAGGAGAGACTATGGCATCAGAGAATCTCTGGCTCAGGTCTTACCCATACCTGAAGAAAGTCAAAGATCCTTATTGTATCTCATCACGTAATTCACGTTGGAGTAACAGCATTTCTGTCAAAGACTGGATTGACTATCTCAAAAAATCAGGAATGAAACCTGCTCAGGATGATAATGCAAGGTTGAATTTCGAACAGCCGGTCCGGATGATTAATTATAAAGCAGGAAGTTTCACAATTCCTTTTAATCAGATCAGAACTGATCTTGGTTTAAGATCGTCGTTCTTTTCTGTTAAAGTTAAAGGCGATTCTGTCATCCTTAGCGGAAGAGGCTATGGTCACGGTGCAGGGCTTTGCCAGGAAGGTGCCATGGTGATGGCCGCAAAAGGATTCGATTACAGGAAGATAATCGGATTTTATTATAAGGGTGTGACGATTAAGAATTTCAGCACAAATGAAGACAAATCGGATCAGTCGGAGCTTAAGACCCAATAACCGCAAAGTGCGCAAAGGATTACGCAAAGAGCCCAAAGATATTTTGCAATAATTTAACTTTGAGCCCTTTGCGTAACCTTCGCGCCCTTTACTGTTAAAAAATTACCTTTGCGCCCTTTGCGAAACCTTAGAGCCCTTTGCGGTTAAAAAGGACCATCTTACAGATTTCTTTGTTACAGGATTAAACTAATTTGCTTATTTTTGTCAGTCACTATCCGGTATGTTTGCAATTTTCAGAAAAGAAATAAGCGGTTTTTTCAGCAGTCTTACAGGCTATATTGTTATTATAGTCTTTCTGCTTGTTAACAGCTTGTTCATGTGGATCTTTCCAGGTGAGTGGAATATCCTCGACAGCGGATATGCTGGTCTGGATACTCTTTTTTTTATTTCACCCTGGGTTTTCCTGTTTCTGGTTCCGGCTGTTACAATGAGAATGCTTGCCGAAGAAAAACGTCTGGGAACAATAGAACTCCTTTACTCAAAACCGGTAACCGAGCGGGAAATAATTCTGGGCAAATACTTCGCAGCAGTTACACTCGTACTTCTCGCCCTTATACCCTGTCTGATTTATTATATTTCAGTATATCTTCTGGGAGAAACTCCCGGTAACCTCGATGCCGGAGGCACCTGGGGAGCATTTATCGGATTGTTCTTTCTTGCAGCTATCTATGCTTCTGCCGGGATATTTGCTTCATCACTTACAGATAATCAGGTAATTGCCTTCATCCTGGCGGTGCTTATCTGTTTCGTAATGTACATGGGATTCGATGCTGTTGCATATCTGCCGGGACTAAAAAAGCTTGATGAATTTGTGATCAGTCTGGGTATAAATGAACATTATAAATCAATAAGCAGGGGTGTACTTGATCTGAGGGATGCAGTATATTTTATTGCAGTCGCAGCTGTTTTCATCGAAGCAGCCCGGCTGGTCCTGGTATCACGCAAATGGAGAAAAAAGAGCTGAGCCATGAAGGAACCCGGACTAAAAGGAAATATTAAGATGAGAGCCTGGACTCAGTTCCTGGTAACAGTTGCATTTATTGTAGTGATAGCAGCGGTCAGTTCATTGTTAAGGATCAGGCTCGATCTGACCGGAGACAGACGATACACTCTTTCACATCCGACCCGTGAAGCGCTGGGAAAAATTAAAAATGACATTTATGTTCAGGTTTATCTCGACGGTGAGATGCCTGTTCCGTTAAAGCGGCTCAGAAGATCTGTACGGGAAATGCTTGATGAGTTCAGGATCGCTTCGGGACGGAAGATAGATTATGAATTTATTAATCCGGCGGATACGAAAGATGCTCAGCAAAGGGAAGCACAATATACAGCGCTGTACAATAAGGGATTGAATCCTGTCAATATCCAGGCCAGTGACGAAGAAGGAGGAAAAACTCAGAAAATGATCTTTCCCGGCATGATAATCAATTATAACAATATTGAGGTACCGGTAAACTTCCTTAAAAATAATCAGTCGGTCTCGTATGAGCAGAATATTCTGAATTCAATAGAAGGACTTGAATATGAGATGATCCAGACTATTGTTACAGTCACTTCAGATACAATTTACAAAGTGGCATTTCTTGAAGGACATGACGAATTGCCTGAAATTGATGTTGCAGATATTACTATACACCTGGCAAAATTTTTTACAATTGACAGGGGAGCCATAAATGCCCGGCCGGGTGTCCTTGACAATTATGCTGCGGTTATTATTGCAGATCCCCTTAAAGAATTTCCGGAAGCCGATAAGCTTGTTCTCGATCAGTACATAATGAATGGTGGAAAAGTACTATGGCTTGTCGAGCAGGTGGAGGTTAATGCCGACAGCCTGGTTACGGGAGAAACTGTCGGCTTTTACAGGACTTTGAACATTGAAGATCAGCTTTTCAGGTATGGAGTTAGGATCAATCCCGAGGTGATCCAGGACCTTGATTGCATGGTAATCCGGCTTGCAGTATCAACAGGAGAGCAAAACCAGGTTGTCAATGCCCCATGGGTCTACTACCCGAAGCTATATCCTTCTCATGATCATCCCATAACAAAAAATTTAAACAGAATTAAAGGCCAGTTTGTAAATACGATAGATACAGTCGGTCTGGATCCGAAAATAAGAAAGACAATACTGCTGACAACATCAGAAAAGGCCAAAACATTACAAACTCCTCTTATTATCAGGTTAAAAGAAGCCGAACAACTCCCGGATGAACAGTCATTTAACAAATCCTATCTGCCGGTAGCCATCCTGCTTGAAGGTGTTTTCCCTTCAGCTTTTAAAAACAGGATGACTGAAAACCTGCTGACTGATAAGAATTTTAAGATCAGGGATGAAAGTGTCGAAAACAAGATGATTGTGGTTGCCGATGGAGATGTTATCAGAAATGACGTGAGAAGGATGGGTACTACAGGTACACCATACCCGCTGGGGCAGGACAGGGTAACAGGCGAAATTATGGGTAACAGGGATTTTCTCATAAACTCACTTAATTATCTTGTTGATGATCATGGCATTATGGAGTTGAGGTCGAGGGAGTTGAAGATGAGGCTGCTTGACAGAAACAGAATAAAGAATGAAAGGACAATGTGGCAGCTGATAAATGTTGTGGGTCCTGTCCTGATTGTTATTATCGCCGGTCTGATTTACGGATTCTTCAGAAGGAAGCTATACGCAAAATAATGAAGATGAACAGGATATATATCCGTAATATTCTGATTTCTGCTGTTCTGATATTCCTGGTAATATTTCTGGTTTTATTTAAGAACCGATCTCCCTTTGGAAGATCGGATAGTAATTTTGCCCCGAAGTCCGATCAGGAAATAACATCAGTCGAGCTTTCGGATGAAAATCATAGTGTTAAGCTTGTACTCACAGATGGTGTGTGGAAGGTAAACGGAAAAACTGATGCCAGGAAAAGCGGAATATCATTTCTTATAAAGGCGCTCCATGAAATCAGGATAAAATCTCCTGTTTCTCCCGATTTATTTGAAAATGAGATTGTTTTAAAAGAGATTTCCCCGGTCAGGGTTAAAGTTTATGATAAAAGGAAACTTCTCAGATCATTTTATGTGTACCGGACTACCTCGAACAGATATGGTAACATTATGAAGATCAGGGAGAGATCGAGGCCGTTTATTGTTCACTTTCCTGGCTATGAAGGTGATATCGGCCCGATTTTTAATCCGGAAGAACGGTTCTGGCAACCATTTGTCATCTTCAATCTGTTGCCATCGGAAATATCATCGGTTACCCTCTTAAATAATATTGAACCTTCATCATCCTTCATGATAAAAGCATCCGGAAATTCATTTCAGTTGTCAGATACTGAGAATGAAGTGAGTGGATGGGATACAACAAAGGTGAAGCGGTACATTTCATATTATACACTCGTTCCGTTTGAAAGCCTTGCAACTGATCTAAGTGAATCAGAGAAAGCATGGCTAGTCAGTGATAGCGCTTCTTATAAGATCTCGGTTACCGGGAAAGACGGACGCATAACAGAACTCGAATTATGGAATCGGACTGTTAGTGGCAAAATAGATCCTGACAGGTTATTTGGGAAAACCAGGGGAAGTGAAGAATATTTTATTGTCAGGTATTTTGATATAGACCCGTTGCTTAGAAAAATATCATATTTCTTCCCGGAAAAATAAGCCAGAAGACCGAAGTCAGAAGACCGAAGACCGAAGTTTGTTAATTCCTGCTTCCGACTTCCGGCTTCCGACTTCCGGCTTCCGACTTCCGGCTTCCGACTTCCGACTTCCGACTTCCGACTCAATAATTAAATAAATTTGAATGAATATTTTTTTTTTGTAATATTGATAGTTCTGAATTGAGCATCTTAATTGAGTCAATTCATTAATAATTAATCAGATAAGAAAACTAAGGTCAATAAAATAAATTTAAACAGGTAATAATATGAAATTTGTTGTCTCCAGCACTGAACTTCTTGGTCATCTTCAGGCTATAAGCAGGGTGATAAGCTCAAAGAACACACTTCCGATCCTTGATAATTTTCTCTTTAACTTGTCGGGGAATGATCTGGAAATAACTGCCTCTGATCTTGAGTCAACTCTTATAACCAGGATGAAGCTTGAAAACACCGAAGGGGATGGTATAATTGCGCTTCCGGCAAGGATATTGCTGGATACCCTCAAGGAATTTTCGGCACAGCCCCTGACATTTGAGATAAACCTCGAAACAATGGCTGTTGTACTGAGCTCGGAAAACGGAAAGTTCAATCTGGTGGGACAGAACGGGATAGATTTCCCAGCACTTCCTGTAATTAAAAAAGATAAGAAGTTTACCTTTACAATAGAGGCCGAAGTGATGCTGGCCGGAATAACAAAAACGCTCTTCGCAACTGCTGATGATGAGCTCAGACCGGTAATGGGAGGTATTTTTATTGAAGCTTCAACAGACAGGATCACTTTTGTTGCCTCCGATGCTCATAAGCTTGTAAGATATCAGCGAACCGATGCCCATGCAGATGATAATGCATCATTTATCCTGCCGAAGAAACCCGCATCTCTTCTGAGGAATATACTTCCAAGAGAGACAGGACCATTTAAAGTGGAGTTTGACAATAAGAATGCATTCTTCAATCTTAATGATTATAAAGTTGTATGCAGGCTTGTTGAAGGTAACTATCCCAACTATAATTCTGTGATCCCGAAAAACAATCCCAGGAAAGTCACTGTCGACAGGGTTGAATTTTATAATACACTCAAGAGAGTATCTGTATTTTCTAACCAGGCGAGCAATCTTGTAAAGCTTCAGCTGACAGGTAACCAGGCAACGGTTTCGGCACAGGATATAGACTTTTCAATTTCTGCAAACGAAAGAATCAAATGTCAGTATGATGGTGATGAAATTGAAATAGGTTTCAAATCAGTCTTCCTCCTTGAAATACTTGCAAATATCTCATCACAGGATGTTATGATCGAGCTTGCAGATCCGACACGTGCCGGGCTGTTTCTCCCGGCCGAGACTGAAAACGCATCGGAAGATCTGCTGATGCTTCTCATGCCAATGATGATAAATGCCTGATAGTTGGAACTCAACCTTAAACGTCCGCTCGTCTTTATTGATCTCGAAACAACAGGGATAAATGTTGCTTCCGATCGTATTGTCGAAATCTCATCACTTAAGATAAATCCAAACGGGAATGAACAATGGATGACAACCCTTGTCAATCCCGGAATACCTATACCCCCGAAAGTCACAGCAATTCACGGGATCTCTGATGCCGATGTGGCTGAAGCTCCAACCTTCAAAGAGATCGCAAAGAATCTGACCTCCTTCCTCGAAGGATGTGACCTTGCAGGTTTTAATGCCATGAAATTTGATATCCCCGTTCTTGCCGAGGAATTCCTCAGGGCAAATGTTGATTTCAACTTCACAAAGAGGAAGTATATTGATGTCCAGGTAATATTTCATAAAAAGGAACAGCGTACACTCGAGGCTGCTGTCAGATTCTACTGCAAAAAGGAACTGGAGAATGCCCATAGTGCAAAGGC
The DNA here is from genome assembly GCA_964637415.1 of uncultured Rikenellaceae bacterium. Lineage (GTDB taxonomy): Bacteria > Bacteroidota > Bacteroidia > Bacteroidales > VadinHA17 > LD21. The sequence continues at coordinate 10,242 of CAZWUB010000073.1, read as the reverse complement.
CGATACTGAAGCAACTTATGAAGTTTTAAAAGCACAGCTGGATACCTATTCCGATCTCGAAAATGATGTCGATAAGCTTGCCGAATTCAGTTCATATAATAATAATGTCGATTTTGCCGGAAGGATAATTCTTGATGAAAACGGAGTTGAGATTTTCAATTTCGGAAAACACAAAGGGAGACCTGTTGATGTGGTTTTCAGAGAAGAACCTTCATATTATTCATGGATGATGAACGGAGATTTCCCCCTTTATACAAAGAAAATACTTACTGAGATTAAGCTCAGGGCTTTCGGCAGTAAACAGGTATAGGATGAAAATTATTTGTATCGGCCTGAATTACAGGAAGCATGCCTCTGAAATGGGACGACAACTCCCTGATGAGCCGGTTGTTTTCCTGAAGCCGGATTCTTCAATCTTAAAAAAGAACAAGCCATTCTTCCTTCCGGGATTTTCATCAATGATCCAGTATGAGACTGAGGTTGTGCTTAAGATTTGCAAACTTGGTAAAAGCATCCCGGCAAAATATGCTTACAGATACTATGATGAGGTGACGGTGGGAATTGACATCACTGCACGTGATATCCAGAACCGCAACTCTGCGGCCGGTCTTCCCTGGGAATTATCAAAATGTTTCGATGGCGCTGCTCCTCTCGGCAGATTTATTCCTGTCACCTCAATACGCGACATGAAAAACATTGACTTCAGGCTTGAAATCAACGGAAGGATTGTACAGCAGGGAAATACATCCGATATGATATTTAGTTTCGATCAGATAATAGAGTATGTCTCCCGGTTCTTTACTCTGAAAACAGGAGATCTCATTTTCACCGGGACACCATCGGGTGTGGGGCCCCTGAAAAAAAATGACAACCTGATTGCATTCCTGGGTGATGATCAGCTGCTCGATTTTATGATCAGGTAATAATTATTTTCTTATATTTAGCGATCGTTATTTTACTATCCAAAACTAATCAACACTAATAACATGAAAGAGAAGAAAAAGGAAACGAGAAGAGAGTTTATCAAAAAATCGGCAGGCGCTGCTGCCCTGCTTTCGATGCCTACAATTATTCCTGCCAGTGTATTTGGAGCAAACGGAAAGGTATCCCTTGCAGTAATCGGTGTTAACGGAAGAGGAGGAAGTCATATCCAGGGATTTATGAATCTCCCCAATTCCGAAGTAACATGTCTGTGCGATTGCGACCTTAATGTTCTGGGAGCTAAGGCAAAAGCATTTGAAACCAGGTATTCAAAAAAGGTTAAGCAGGTACAGGACCTCAGAGAAGTCTTCGCCGATAAATCAATTGATGCTGTAAGTATTGCAACGCCGAACCACTGGCATGCACTTGCAACAATCTGGGCCTGTCAGGCCGGTAAGGACGTTTATGTCGAAAAACCGGGAGCCCATAATATCTATGAAGGCAGGAAGATGGTTGAAGCAGCAAACAAGTATGACCGTATCGTTCAGCATGGCGTTCAGCTTCGCAGCTCCGTAGCGGTTCAGGAAGCTATCAAACACCTTCGCGATGGTCTTATTGGCCGTGTATATATGGCAAGGGGGCTGGTTTTCCGCTGGCGTGGAGATATCGGGAAAAAAGGCCCGGGTACTATTCCTCAGGGACTTGATTATAATCTCTGGACAGGACCGGCCGAGATGAGACCATTTTCTGAAGACTGGGTTCATTATAACTGGCACTGGCACTGGAACTGGGGTAATGGCGATGTCGGAAACCAGGGAATTCATGAAACTGACCTTTGTATGTGGGGACTTGATGTAGGTTTACCGGAAGTTATTACAGCCGGTGGTGGCAAATTTGTATTTGACGATGCCAAGGAGACCCCGGAAGTGCTCTGTTCAACTTATGCATACCCGAAAGAGAAAAAATTCATAGAATTTGAGGTTCGCCCATGGATGACAAACTCCGAAAATGGTGCTACCGTTGGTAATATCTTCTATGGTACAGAAGGTTATCTTGTTGTATATAATTATGACAGATACGAATCCTTCCTTGGCAGAAATTACAAGCCAGGTCCATCACGCAGAGAAGGTGGAGATCATTATAAGAATTTCATCGATGCAGTGCTGGCACACGATAAAAAGATGCTCAATGCACCTGTCGAGACTGCACACCTTTCATCTGCACTTGCTCATCTTGGTAATATTGCATATCGTACAGGACGGACACTCTACTTTGATCCGGCTACCGAAAAATTCGTTAAGGATAAAAAAGCAGATAAATATCTTACCAGACCGCCAAGGAAACCATTTGTTATTCCGGATGTAGTCTAGAAGGTTATTTGATTTGTATTTTACGCTTACTTATACTACTTTTATAAGTTATTAAAAACTTGTAGAATGGGAAATTTTGGTGTTACTGAGATCGTTTTAATACTGCTGGTAGTGGTGCTTTTGTTTGGCGGACGCAAAATACCCGAGTTGATGAAGGGCCTTGGGCAGGGAATGAAGGAATTCAAGAAAGCCTCAAAGGTCGAAGATGAGCCCGAAAAGATGAGGGCTGAAGATAAAGCTGAAACAAAAGAGTAATTACCGGTTATTTTCGGATTGGATGTTTAATCCGTAACAATATACAGTGGAGGCTTTCTGTGGAGGGTGACCTGTTCATAGCTGTAAGCAAGTTCAATAAGGACAGGTTCGCTCCAGGCTCTGCCAAAAAATGTAATTCCTACAGGCAGTTCATTTATAAATCCCATAGGAACGGTGATAGCCGGGTATCCGGCTATTGCCGCCAGGGATGAACTACCTCCCACAAAATGATCACCGAGTATAAGGTCGGTTTTCCATGCCGGAGATCCGGTTGGCGCTATCAGTGCATCCAGATCATTGGTATTCATCATTTTGTCAATGCCATCTTCACGCGTTGCCTTGAGCATTTTTTCAAGTGATGAAAGATATTCAGGAGAATTGAGATCACCCTTTTTCTCAGCTTCTATAAGGATATTCTGGTCGAAAAATTTCAACTCGATGCTATCCTTCATGTTAAATTCAATAAGCTCTTTCAGGCTTTTAACCGGAGCATTATCCCCGAGATGCGAAAAATATTTATTCAACCCGTCCCTGAACTCATAAAGCAGGACCTGATATGATGGACCGTTGTATTCCCGCCCGGAAGGTGCCTCGACTTCTATGATTTCTGCTCCTGCAGCTTTCATGTCTTTTACTGCTTTCATTAAAAGTGTATCTACCGGGTCGGAAAATCCTCCTGAATTTTTAATCAATCCAATCTTTTTACCTTTTAATCCTTGTTTATTCAGGTACTTTGAATAATCAGTAAGTGATTTACCTTCAGAAGCAAGGGTTTTAGAATCTGACTGATCAACTCCTGTCATTGCTCCCAGGCAAATAGCGGCATCTGCAACTGTTCTGGCCATCGGGCCGGGAGTATCCTGGCTGAAAGCAATGGGAATGATGCCCGTCCTGCTGAGAAGGCCGACAGTTGGCTTGATCCCTACTATGCCGTTATTATTTGACGGACAGACAATCGATCCGTTTGTTTCAGTTCCGATTGCAACCATACATAGATTTGCAGAGACAGCGACTCCCGATCCCGAGCTTGAGCCGCACGGATTTCTGTCGAGGATGTATGGATTCTTAGTCTGGCCTCCGACACCGCTCCATCCGCTTGATGATGTTTCGGCCCTGAAATTCGCCCACTCACTGAGATTGGCCTTGGCAATTATTATTGCACCCGCTTCCCTGAGCTTCCCGGCAATAAAGCTGTCTTCGCCGGCAAACGAGGAAGCAAGAGCATTTGAACCTGCAGTTGTGGGCATCCTGTCACGGGTATCAATATTGTCCTTCAGAATTACAGGAATTCCGTGCATAGGTCCCCTGAGCTTTCCTGCTTTCAACTCATTGTCAAGTTCTTCTGCAATTGCAAGGGCATCGGGATTTACTATTATGATGGAGTTGAGTTCCGGTCCCGACATATCAATCTCATTTATCCGGTCAAGATAAGTTTTCACTACATCAGTAATTGTGAATTTACCTTCAACATAACCCTGATGGATCTTATTAATAGTTATTTCCTCAATCCAGGTATTTGCTGTTGACTTTTCCTGTCTGGTATTGTTGACGGGCGCCTGACATGCAAGCATGAACAGTACTATTGCTGCAGAAAGTGCAGTGTAACTCAAAAAACGGTTTCCCATGATTTTCTTGTTTTATCTGAAATATATTCTTCCTGTTAACTGTAAAATTATTATTTATTCGTCAATTTTAATATATTTGTTTTATGTGTAATTGAATCCGGATTATTTTGCCGGCTTCCGGGAAGAATCAATTTTTACCGGTCAGATGACTGCAGGATTATGACTAATATCTACCTTAAATTGCTGAACATGGCTCCGGCCATTAAGAATCCGGTTTTGGCAACTGTTACCGGTACAGAGGGATCGACTCCACAGAAACCAGGCAGCTCTGCAATCTGCGGTAACGGGGTTCTTATTACGGGAACAGTAGGAGGAGGAGTTGTCGAAGGTAGGACAGTGGAACTGGCACAGGAATATGCACGTACAAAAGAATCACACTATTTTCATTATAATCTTGACAATAATGTGACTGATCCTGAAGAGGCAATCTGTGGCGGAAGGATAACAATTCTTATTGATGCAGACCCTCTGGCTCATCTGCCTGTTCTGTCGATGATCGGAAAAAGCTTGTCAGAAAGAGAAGCTGGTGTTCTTATTACAAAGGTTTCAGAGATTAATGAAACATCAGTAACTATTGATCGTTACTGGGTGACAGGAAAAATCAGGCCGGATTTGCCCGCTTCCGTTACCGACAAAATTGATCCGGTTATTAAAGAAATGTTATCCTTACCTGGATCATATGAATATAAAAGAGTCGATATTACAATCCCCGGAGAAAGAAAAGCTTCATCATTTTACCTTGAATCCGTTTTCCCGTTACCCGAACTGATAATTGCCGGTGCGGGACATATTGGCAAAGCTTTGTCGCATCTTGGAAAATTAATCGGATTTGAAGTAACGGTTATTGATAACCGCAGTGAATATGCAAATCCGTATTATCTGCCTGATGCCGATCATATTATTATGGATGATATAGGTAAGGCTGTTGAAAACATTGAAAAACATAGTGATACATTTATTGTTATTGTAACAAGAGGTCACAGTGATGATGCTGTTGCTCTGAAACCGTGCATTGGATCAGGAGCAGGATATGTAGGGATGATTGGGAGCAGAGAAAAGGTTGCAAAAATGCATTCCGATTTTATAAATAAGGGTTGGGCGACGGAGGATCAATGGGAACGGATATTTACTCCGATTGGTCTGGATATCAAATCGAAGACTGTTGAGGAGATAGCTGTGAGCATTGCAGCACAGCTGGTGCTGGTGAGGAACAGCAGGAAGCGGGACTCCTCGCAATGACGGTAACTTCGGAGGTTATTTTGGAGTGGTCGGGACGGGTTGCTTCGTCGTCCCGCATGCGCGTGACTCCTCGCAATGACGGTGCTTGTTAGATAATTTGAAATACTCGAAAAATAGTGGTTTCGGAGATAAATGCCATAATACTTGCAGCAGGGGGGTCGGTGAGGATGGGTACCGGGAAGATGCTTCTTCCTTACCGGGGGATGACAATAATTGAAAAGGTGATTGAAAATGTTCTGAAGGCAGGTATTGACAGGATCATTGTTGTTACAGGTTCGGGGAAGGAAGAGATTACAAAAGTGATAAGGCGTTTACCGGTAGAACAGATCTATAATGATAACTGGAAGACAGGGATGCTTTCGTCGGTAAAATGCGGATTCAGATCACTTCCTGAAACATGCCGGGCTGCAATTATATTCCTGGGAGATCAGCCCATGATTGATTCGAAAACTATAGAAGAGGTAACTTATGCATACCGCAAAACGGGAAAAGGGATAATAATGCCTGTCTATAATAAGAAGAGGGGGCATCCTTTGCTTATAGACAAAAAATATTCTGTTGAGCTGGACAAACTTAATCCTGATGAAGGATTGCGCATGCTCGCCCACAAATTTCCGGTTGATGTTCTCGAGGTTGAGACTGATGACCCGGCAATTCTGAAAGATATAGATACACCTGAAGATTACAAAAATGAAATAAATCAAACTGACTGAATATGGAAGAAAAATTGAGCTTTACATTAAACGGGAAAAAGACCGAAGCCCTGATTGATACTTCACAAACCCTGCTCTGGGTTTTAAGGAATCATTTCGGGCTTACCGGAACAAAGTATGGCTGCGGAAACGGATTCTGCGGAGCCTGCACTGTGCTTATTGACAATGAGCCTGTAAGATCGTGCCAGGTACCTGTCAGTGATGTTGCCGGAAAAAATGTCGTTACAATTGAGGGCCTTGAAAAGAAAGGTAAGCTTCATCCTGTACAGAAAGCATTTATCGATCACGAAGCTCTCCAATGCGGTTTCTGTACTCCGGGAATGATACTTACCGCTGTCGGGCTGTTGATGAAAAATCCTTCCCCGACACGACAACAGATAATTGATGGCATGGAAGATAATCTTTGCCGTTGCGGAGCTCATAACAGAATAATTGAAGCAATAGAAACGGCTGCTAAAGAAATGAGAGGAGGGAAGTAACAATGAAAGAAAAAGAAAAAACATCCGCTGAAACCATTACAAATGGTGAGAGAAACGGAATAAAGAGAAGAAGTTTTGTTAAACTTCTTGGCGGAGGTATATTTATTATTTTCCGGCCATGGAATACAGTTGATCTGTTATCGTCATTACCTCAGGAGAGAAGAAGCCTGACCAAAGACTATAATGCTTTTCTGCATATTCAACCGGACGGAATGATAAAATGTTATACCGGTAAGATCGAGATGGGACAGGGCGTAATAACCTCTCTTCCTATGATGATGGCTGATGAACTTAATGTACCTATAGAAAAGATCAGGATCATTATGGGCGATACAGAGCTTTGCCCCTATGATGCAGGTACATGGGGTTCACAGACGACCCAGACCTTTGGTCCGGCAATGAGGGCAGCTCTTGCAGAAGCAAGAGGCGTATTGGTGGATATGGCTTCGGTACAGCTTAAAGTACCGGTTTCACAGCTTGAGGTAAAAGACGGGGTAGTTTTTAATAAGACAAATCCCAGGAATAAGGTTAGTTATGCACAACTTGCCAAAGGGCAGAAGCTTGAGAAATATCTGGATGTTAAACCTCCTGTAGAGGATCACACGAAGTTTACATATGTTAACACACCCCGGAATAAGGTGGATTCTGTTGAGAAAGTAACAGGGAAAGCCAAATACACAGGTGATCTGAGACTGCCGGGGATGGTATTTGCAAGGATATTAAGGCCACCGTCACTTGGTGCAAAACTTAAATCGGCCGATGTATCCGGAGCCGAGAAAATAACCGGTGTGAAAGTTGTCCGTGATGGAGAACTTGTTGCTGTTGTCGGTGAGAACCGCGACAAAGTTGATGAAGCAATTGTTAAAATTCAGGCTGAATATACTTTTGATGAACTCAGGGTTAATGACAAAACCATTTTTGACTGGATGCTGAGTGCAGATTCAGCTGCGAATGTCCTGAGAAGTTCAGGAAATATAGATGAAGGGTATAAGATCTCGGATACAATTTTCGAATCCGAATTTCATGATGTCTATTGTGCACACGCTCCGATTGAAACTCATACTGCACTTGCAAGATGGGAAGGTGATAAGCTTACTGTCTGGGCAGCTACACAAACTCCTTTCGGACTTCAGGATGGCCTGGTCAGCGAGTTTAAATCATCATATGATAAGGTAAGGGTTATCACACCTTATGTCGGTGGAGGATTCGGAGGTAAAATTGCATTCCAGCAGGGTATCGAGGTTGCCAGGCTTGCGAAACTGGCAGGCAGACCGGTAATGCTCGAATGGACAAGGGATGAAGAGTTCCTTTATGATACATACCATCCTGCCTCAGTAACAAAAGTAACCTCCGGTATAGATAAGAATGGGATGATCAAATTATGGGATTACAATGTTTATTATGGAGGTACAAGAGGTTCGGATACAATTTATGATGTTCCTAATGCCAGGACAACAAGTTACACCAGAGGGAAAAATTCTCCTCCTGTACATCCGGTACTGACAGGTGCATGGCGAGCTCCAAATAATAACACTAATACTTTTGTCAGGGAGTCACAGATTGATATAATGGCTTGCAAAGCGGGGATCGATCCTCTTGAGTTCAGACTGAAGAACCTCAAGGATGAAAAGATGATCGCTTGTCTTAAAGCTGTTGCCGATAAATTTGGTTATACAGCTTCAAAAACTCCCAGCGGAAGGGGAATCGGCATAGCCTGCGGATTCGATGCAAATACATGGGTGGCCGAGATGGCAGAAGTCGAGGTTGATAAGGCTACGGGAAAAGTTAAGGTTAAAAGAATCGCCTGTGCACAGGATATGGGATTATGTGTCAATCCGCAGGGAGCTCTTCTGCAGATTGAAGGTTGTCTGGCAATGGGACTTGGCTATGCTCTGTCCGAGGAAATATTCTTTGAGGGAGGTAAAGTACTTACCCGGGGATTTGATACTTATGAAATTCCAAAATTTTCCTGGATACCGGAAATGCAGGCTGTCATACTTGACAGAAAGGATAAAGCTCCCACAGGAGGAGGAGAACCTGCCATAATAGCTGTCGGTGGAGTCATTGCAAATGCCATATTTGATGCCACAGGAGCAAGAATGTACAGGATGCCGATGACACCGGCAAGGGTGCTCAATGCGATAAAGAAGGTGTAAAGGCGCAGGGGCGCAAGGGTGGGGAAGAGGAGAAAAGGAGATGGGGAGATGGGGAGATGAGGGTGACTGAGGAAAGAAGAGCTCAGAGACGAAGAGACGAAGGGACGAAGAGACGAAGAGACGAAGAGACGAAGAGACGAAGAGACGAAGAGACGAAGAGACTGATAGACTAAGAGACTGAGAGACCATCAGACCTTATAGAGGAACAGGAACAGAAGGGGGAGGACTATCCCGATGATTGTCAGGATAGCTCCTCTTCTTGTTATTCCGTTTCGGCCTTTTATTATAAAGAGACCGGTGATAGTTACCAGTATAAGGGCAACACAGAAAATATCACTGAAATACTTCCACCATTTGCCGGGATTATAGTGAAGGAAATTGATCTGATAGAACAGAGGTCTTTTGCTGATTCGTTCAACAACTCCCTGTCCGCTCAGGGTATTTATCCGCACTGAACCGCCATCGATGAATATTGTAAGCAGATTCCCGGAAGGGAAATACCATGTTTTATAACCTGGATTGCCCGGGATATTTTCAAGGATTTGGGTTATAAGATCCTCATTAAGAGTTTCCCTTGTAATTGTAAGACTGGTAGTGAATTCCTTATTTTCAATAAGATAGTTGGGATTCCAGTCATGCTTATGGTTTAAAGCTATACCTGAAAGGGCATAAATGATCGTCATTCCGGCGATAAGATATCCCACATCCCGGTGGGTAATCCTGTTAATTTTTGAAATGTTCATGGATATGAAACTAAAAAGGTCAGTGTTTTTCTGACCTTAAGAAGGAAATTACGGTATCCTGATTATTTTACCACAGAATGGGTATTGTAAACCATCATGAGGTCGCTGAGAACGGCCTGACCTGCAACGGCTAGCTCAGTTGCGCATTCTTCTGCATTTGCTGAACCGGGTTTTACACCTTCTGCAGCTTGAATGCCTTTTCCGGGTTGTTCTGAGACTGTTTCAAGTTTTGTCAGCATACCCTTTACCTCTACTTCGCTGCCGAGTAATTCGGTGGGGAATTTGGGCATCTCTTCTCCTGCCTGAATATATAATCTGATGTCGGGATTCTCACCTGTAATAAACATCTTTTTCCCACTATGCATACATACATGAACCACTTTACCTTTGACACTGATTTCCTTTCCGACAAAATCGTCAGGGTGATCAGTGAGAGCAGAAAATTCGATCTTTACAGATTCTGCACCATTGTTTTCAGTGGAAGCATTATCTTTATTACCCTGGTTTCCGCATGATGCGAAAATTATTGCTGCAAAAAACAACGAAGAAATTTTTCTGATCATAAGACTTAATTTATTAAGTAAAACTGGTTGTAATATTTCCGGCCTGTAAAAATAGCAAGAATGTTTTAATTGTAATGGAATAAATGCATTTGATTTTTTGTCTATAGAGGTATTACCAACCAATTAAATCTTGAATTATGCGAAAAAACAACAGAAATCTTAAGATCATGTTATCAGC
>CAZWUB010000072.1:0-17285 GCA_964637415.1 uncultured Rikenellaceae bacterium | reverse complement strand
ATGCTGTAAGAGTTGATTCAACAGGAAATCCGGATGCAGGTTTTGGTACTTCAGGTGAGTTTTCCTATACTGCCGGATATCAGGAGCAGCTTACCGATATGGCCATTCAGAATGACGGGAAAATTCTGTTATGTTTCAATAAGATCCTTCGTTTGAATTCCAACGGAACGATTGATAACACATTTGGCATTAACGGGATGGTTAAGACAACCATTAACTCTGACAATATAAATATTAATTGTATTGAAGTACAGAGTGATGGTAAGATTGTGGCGGCAGGAACCACCGATAAGTATTTCCCGGGTGCAGGAGACTCTCATATAATTATTGTACGCTATGACCAATTTGGTAATCCGGATAATACCTTCGGTAATAACGGAATTATAATAACTCCGATTGGTACTTTCGAGGTTTATACCCGGTCAATGATCCTTCAGCCGGATAATAAAATTCTTGTAGCAGGTGTACTTTACGATTATTCCAAAAACAGAAGCAGGGTCCTTGTGGCCCGCTTCCTTCCAAATTTAGTTAATGACATAGAAGGAATACAGCCCGTTCAACCGGGGATAATCGCCTATCCAAATCCTGTTGATGATTTCATTATTCTTGAAAGCATATCTGATATAACTGAAAAGTTTTCCTGGCAGTTATTTGATCTTACAGGCAAGAAGATTAGAAATGGTCTGGTCGAAAGTGATCCTTTTACTATATATACAGGTAATTTGAATCCCTCAGTTTACTTATTACAAGTGAGTGGTAGCAGAAGTAAGCTGGTGAAGAATATCAGGATAATCAAAAAATAAATAGATCCTTCATGACCTACAAACAGGTCGCCGCTACGCGGCTCAGGAATCTTTATAATCGTTCTGATCCTACAAGCAGATCGCCGCTACGCGGCTCAGAGAAATATTTAACCTGCCGGTTGTCCCAATGATGAAAACATGAAATAAGTGAGCATAGAACGCAAACTTACTTTTACCGGGAGGTTCGTTTAATGTCTCATCAAACCTCCTGACGAATTCTTCATTACCTCGTATGTGTCCCAGATCCGCTAATCCATATAGACGGAGGTCCCTTCGGATTCATGAATTTTACCATCAAATGCGCTGAAGTACCTTTTATATTCAGTTTTGCTCAAAGGGCGTTCAAAGGTACTGTAGACAATGAGCACTTATCCCATTCCTGCAATCACACCGCGGAAATAGCCCATAGATTCAGCTATCCCGGGCAGCGGATCACCCATATCTTTCCCGTATTCCAGACTGCATGTTCCGGTGTAATTATATTCCCGGAGCATCCTGAAAAACCGCGGGAAATCAATTATTCCCCGACCTGCTTCAACACACCAGCCGGCTTTTTCAGGCTTATCTACATCCCAGATATGGAAATCAAATATCCTTTCCTTATAATTCAGAAAATCCTGAAAAGGATCCTGCCCCAGCCTGATGGAATGTGCTATATCGAGACAAAAACCAATACGCGTATCAAGATCTTTTATCTCTTTCCATACATCAATTGCACCCGGGTAAAGAGGCAGGTCCGGACCATGGTTATGGATAGCCAGACGAATATTATATTCCTTAACCTTTTTTTCTACATACGGAAGCAGGTTGACATCAGGTACTCCCACCATTGTAGTTACTCCCACCTTTTTGGCGTATATAAAGGCCTGATCTACTGCAGCTTCACTTTTCATGTAGATCGGACCCACTCCATAAGGTTCAACCCCAAAGGACTTCATCTTTCCCAGGGTCTGATCAATCACTTCCTGTGTACTGTTCAGAGGAAGATGAAAATCCTTTACTCCAAGTAAACCTACATTTACTCTTTTCATCATCGCCAGTGACTGCTCGAGATTGAACTTTGCAAATGTATAGCCGGCAATAGCCAGTTTGAAAGGGACTTTGCTGTCTGGCGAAGGGGTGTAAACAGATCCGGTGGCAAATAACGGAGCAGCCCCGGCGGCAAGTAATCCTGCCCCGCCTGTTTTGATGAAGTTACGTCTTGTTATAGTCATGGTAAACGGTGTTTTGTTAATACAAATAATAGTATTATTTTTTTCCTGATCCTACAAACAGGCCGCCGCTACGCGGCTCAGATCAATGCCGTCCCGTTTCCCGTCCTTCCCAGCCGCTGGCGCCATCGCCCACAAAGAGCTCGGTGACTGTCTTCGATACCCTGTCATCAACTTCTTCAACAAGCTGAACCCTTAACGGATTTGTAAGGGCCTTCATCTGCGCAAGGACCGGAGCATAAGGCTCAGAATCCTTTGCAGTTTCATAAACAAGATATGCCCATTTTTCCGAAAAGATATTTCCTTTCATTGCCGGGACCATCTGCTGCATGTTGGACGACAGAAATGTGAGTGACAAAGCTCTTGCCCAGTAGATCCACGGACCTCCTGTTATATAGAAGAATGGATTAAGAAGCCTTGGCGAATTTTCAAGTCCTGCATTTGAATAGCTGAGCTGTATCCCTGCAAATCCTACACCTTCTTTTTCATTGTAGAAGGTGATCCAGGGAACATCTGCTTCCATAAACAGGTCAGTAAGATCGGGCATTTTTGTCACATCGTATGTTATTACCTTATCCCTGATAGCATCATACCAGGCGGCATGAGTGATAAGCTCTCTTTTAATTACTATTTCACCATTTCGGAGAGCTATACAGTTCATAGTCTCATTTATCCTGAGTGTTGTTGAACTTATAAAATATGGTTTGCCGGGGTAGAATTCATACCTTACCGATGCATCAACTTCCGGGATCTCCCGAAGATTGCCCCATACAGCGCTTTCTGCTTTGACCGGACCGGAAAATGAGCTTATGTTCTGTGGCGGATCCCAGTCGGATGTATGGGTCCAGGGCCTCGGAGGTGTATAAATTTCCGGGTTCCAGTGAATGGCTCCGTTGGTTTCCTTGCGGTGATAAAGAGGAAATTCCGGCTTGCTTTTCAGGGTTATCTGATCAAGATGTCCCGATTTGGGATGCAATACAACAGAGAGATATTGATTTTCAATCTGCAGACCGGGATTTTCTCCCTGAACAACAAGATCAGATTTATATACTTTGGCAAGTGCATCCTTATTATTATAATAAACAAGGAAAACGCGACTCGACTTTGCCGGCACATCCGCAAGGAATGAAAGTCTTACAGAAACTGTCGGAAGCCACACCGGCACATCGCGTGTCGGTTTTCCGTTTTCATCGGGAGCAAGATCATCCTCAACAAGATATTGCTGAAAATCATAGACCTGTGAAGTGACCTCTTTCAGTTCATAAGTAACCGGGTCAACAGATACAACTCTTATCTCCCTTTTGAGGTCTGTTGCTTCATCGGGGTAGAAGGGAAGGAGCACCTCAACAGGTTCCGCTTTCCTGTCAATCCCTGCAGTTTCGCTGAGAACAACTGATTTATAATTCTTCCAGGCAGCATCAAAGACTTTTACATTTGCCGGGCCGGCAATTGTTTTTGTTGAAGTGATAAACTGATCTCCTGCGGCGGCCTGAACACTCTTTTTCATCCTGACACTCAGCTTCACCCTGTAATCCTGTCCGGGCTGCCATTTCAACCAGCCGATGACAGTCATGTCCTGGTAAAGGGTATTATCCTGTGACAGTCCTGCTCCTGAGGGAGGCCTGTGGGTCATTGCAGGTCTTGAAGGGTCTTCTTCCTGACCTGCTTTGTGAAGGTTCAGATACCTGAGAACTTTACCGTTTACTTCGGCTTCAACTTCAATAATTGATGGTCGGGGTAATGAAACCTCGGCTTTGAAATGGTAGAACGGAATAGCAGGACATGGATATGCCAGCTCGATCTTTTTGATCAGGAGTTCTTCTTTCTGCCTCCCCTGAGCATGAATTGCGGCAGGAAAAATTAAAGCTGCTGCAATGAAAATAATTCTGATAACTGAAAATGATGATTTCATGTATTATAATTTTATTATTTACTTCTTTCGTACTGATATTAAATTCCTGTTTCTCATTTCTTTAAGAGCGGATTCCCAGGCACCTCCCGATCCCCACAGATAATATGTGAAGTACATTGTTGTTTTCTGATAAATGGGTACCCAGGGCTGGAATTCAACATAATAATGGTGAGCATCATTATTTATCGGGTGGTTCATCCACATGTGCAGGAAATGGGGCTGTGAAACAGGGAATGCTCCTATAAATGATATATCTTCCTCAGTATCATAACCGGCATTCCATCCTTCTTCTATCATAAATGCCCTGCCATAATACTGTTCGGGTCTCATCCTGAACTCCTCGTTTCCCCCTATTGTCGGAACTGTAAACACATCTTCAGTCCAGTGAGTCTTACCCAGTTCAAGTATTGGCTGGGGACCGATAACATTTGCTTCGGGATTAGTGAATTTTATAGCATATCTTACTTCAAGAAGCGGGGAATTGCCATAAAGAGTGAATATTTTCTCCAGTTTATTGCCATAATAATCGGCGCTCATCTTTACCTGAACATAATCACCATCCTTCTTTATAAGCTCTGCATCATAAACCTTATGTGTCTCCATGCTTGCCTGTCCGAGGAAATCTTCAAATCCACCGTATGGATAATATCCCCATAAACGGTTCGGACGTCTGTCATCGCCTGATTTTTCGGGCCATAATTTAAAGAGGACATTATCATTGCGGCTCTTTACGATGTATTCAATAACTCTTGCTCCTGTAGCAAGAAGGGTTACCTGAACACTGTCGTTCTCCATGCGGAATTCATTTACTCCGTCGGAATTAAGGTCCATCGGATAAGCGAGTACTTTTCCTGAAGCCTTACCTACACCCATCTGGTTAACAGTCTTTATTCCAAGAGCTGATACCTCAACATCATAATTCCCGGCAGGGACCTTAAGATCAAACTTCAGATCTGTATACGTTCCGGTCGGATTTGTACCATATTGTGTGGCTGTGAATACAGGCCTGGCTGGTTTGTTTTTGTCAATGACCCTTACTGTTACAGGATATTTAGCTTCATTTGTGAAATTATGAATACTTACAGGATATGAAACAACAGGTGTATGACCGTAGATGATCCTGTGGACAGAGATAGCCGGAGGCATTTCCATCACACACATTGTATATTTCTTATTATTACCCCAGTTAAACCCTGCAACGATAGGATTGGCATAATCCATCCCGTCGGCATCGGGCCTGATTTTCAGCTGAACGGTCTGGCTGCCCTTAGCCGGAATTGTTATTGAAGAGCTGAGCATACCGTCGGTTACCACACCTTTAGGAAGCTGAAAATCACAGGTACCGGAAACAGGCTTATCGTAAGTATTTGTAATGATCAGATTCAGAGTATAATCCTTCACTTCAGCCTGCAGATCAATACGATCGCCATAATAATTTTCAAGATAAAGCCTGTCGAGCAGAAGCATCTGCATTGCAGTGCGGTATTCTTCAGGTCCCATTATGACTCCGTTATCAAGCACTCCGACTTCCCTTTTGTCCATTATTGCATCAAACAGCTGTTTCTGAGTGAGCTTTTCACCTTTCCTGATAAAAAGGACCATTGACGGTATTAGATCATTAAGTAAATTGCCTGTCCGGACAATAAAGGGAACATTTTCATTATCGATCTGCAGCTTATTTCCTTCAGTGGCAATATATCCGTCATATTTATACTGATCGCTTTCAGGATCCCATACAGGACGGAAAACATATCCGTTTCTGCTGTGAGCATAACTGATCCATGATTCTTTTGTCTGCATATCCTGAACCTGCAGGCCGTCATAATTATCAAGGCCGAAAACAGGGGAGAATCCGACATCAGCCACAACAGGTAATTTTGTTCTTGCAAGCCATCCGGCCATTTCATCCTTCATCAGGAAATCCATATAGCCGCTGAATACGAACCATGAATTTCCTTCATTCATTCCTTTACCGATTATCTCAAGCGGATGTCCCGGTGTGCATGTTACCGATTTGAGCAGTGTTTCAGTGCCAAACCAGCCTTTGTGCATATCGTATGTTGTAACAACTTTTTTTGCATTCTCCATGAGTTCTTTTATCCTCAGAGCTGATGCCTGGTCTGCCGAGGAGATCACGAAAATCTTTTTTGCACCGTTCTCAAGAATAAAGGCATCGATAGTCTTCAGGAAAGGATCATTGAACTGATAACTTTTAAGGCTTGTTTTCCATGAAGCGTTACCCGGGTATTTCCCGAGAAGCATTTTCCCTGTTTCCGTAGCCGGCGAAGTGATTACAAGAACATTCCCTTTAGCCGCTGCGGAGGTAAGGTCGGAGGGTGACGGATTTTCAAGGGTGTTGCACTGACCCGACAGCCAGTTCATCATAAATCCTTCCTGCATCCAGAGGCCGGGAACTTTCATGTCTTCGGCAATATCTATCTTGCTCTGGACGATTTTCTTTTCGACATCAGGAACGCTTATTTTATAAAGATTCCCATACCTGTACCATTTTTCATAATCATTCCACCAGTGATTCGTGTAACCGTTGAACTGTATTTCATTCACTACGGTATTATTCAGTACATCAAGTTTTCCGTTATAGCTGTAATCTGACAGCTGTTGCGCGGAAACATTACTTATTAATACAATAAATGCAAATAGAACCAGGGTGACAACCCTGCTGATCGTTTTTCTCATGGATATAGTTTTTGGTTATTTTTCAAACTTATCTGACTCTTTTAATATATGTAGAATTTCTTAGTGCCCTTCGTGATACCCTTAGTGCTCTTTGTGTAATCCTTAGTGCTCTTTGTGGTTAAACAACAATGCTTATTTAACCACAAAGGACACAAAGGTTATCACAAAGGACACGAAGGAGTTAAAAGATAAACACAAGGTTATAGTTCCCGGATCTTGATATTCCTGAACCAGATTGTGTATCCATGGTCCTGAAGTCCTATATAACCTTCTTTCGGTATACCTGCCTTGAATCCCGGGAAATTTTTGAATTTACTGTTCCCAACCATTTCATCCCATTTCGGAGTCCAGAGTTCATATTCAACCACTTTTACACCGTTCTGGGTATGTGTGACCTTGCCGTCTTTCATACTTATCACAATTGTATTCCATTCCCCGGCAGGTTTTACTGTTTTGGGATCAGCGGGCAGCATATCATATAATGAACCTGCGAGATGGCTGTCGATCTTATTGTCGGTAGCTTTTATATTATCGAGTATCTGTACCTCCGGTGAGGATGCATAAATAGCTGCTCCGGGTACTTCCTTTACATTATAAAAAATGCCGGAGTTACCCATTTCTGCTGTTTTCCAGTCGATGGACAGTTCGAAATTTTTAAATTGTTTTGTTGAATAAATAATATCCCCCTGAGCTCCCTGTCCTGGTTTTTTGCCTTCACCTGTAAATACTTTCATGGCATCATCTTCTATTACCCAGTTTTTTGGCATCGCGGTGCCGTTATACTGGCGCCAGCCTGTAAAATCCTTTCCGTTAAAGAGAAGGGTCCATCCGGCTTTTTTCTCCTTGCCGGTCAGCTTATTGGTTTTCTGTGCACAGCTTGTTATTGCAATAAAAAGTGCAAGGGTTGTGGTTAAAGATAAAATGAAATGTTTTTTCATTGTTATATGGTTTTAGATTATGTTTCGCAAATTAGTGAAAAATGTTTAATTAATAACTGACTAAAAAAATAGTCATTTTTTCTTAAAAATATTTGCATGACTAAAAAAATAGTCATACATTTACAGAAAATTAAGCGGTATGGAAGAAGAGAGAAAGTTACGATTAACAAAAGCAGAAGAGCAGATAATGCAGATATTATGGGATATGGAGGAAGGTCTTGTGAAGGATATACGGGATCGTTTTCCTGAGCCAAGGCCTTCGCGTAATACGGTATCAACTGTAGTAAGGATACTTGAGAAGAAGAATTTTGTGAGCCATAAGGCATACGGAAATGTTTATGTTTATTTTCCTCTTGTCACAAAGGAAGAGTATTCAAAGAACCAGCTTTTTGGTCTCATGGAGAACTATTTCGGAAATTCTTTCCCGGCAATGGCTTCATTTTTTGCCCGTGAGAAAGATCTTTCGATCAGGGAGCTTGACAGTCTGCTCGAAGATGCGAGAAACGAACTGATAAAGAATAAAAAGTTGAAATAATGGAAGCATTTGCCTTTTATCTGTTAAAGTCGGTTGTCTGGCTTGCAGGTTTTACGGTTGTCTACCTTATCTTTTTAAGGAATGAAAGATTTTTCATGCTTAAGAGGGCATATCTTCTTACCGGGATAATTGCATCGTTTGTATTACCTTTTATTACACTGCATTACCGGGTTGAAATTCCGGCGGCTTCCACAGCGGGTGATATTGCGGTTACCGGGATTTTAACTTCTGAAGCTGCTGCAGAGGGTCTTCTGTCAGGCATCCGGGGGATACTTTTCTTACTGTTGATACTGTATCTGTCGGGTATTGTTTTCCTGGTATACAGATTAATTAATCATATTATATCCCTGAGGAAGGTGATGAGCTCTGCAGATATAATAATCTCGCAGGATGCGAAGCTTGTAAAAGTTACAGGTATCCCCGCCTCATTCTCGTTTTTTAATTATGTTTTCATTAATCCTCTTACAGATAAGGAGGAAGAGGAAGAAATACTTAATCACGAGCTCATTCATGTACGCCAGAAACACTGGCTTGATCTTTTATTTGCTGAATTTTTATGTCTGGTTCAGTGGGTCAATCCCTTTGCCTGGATTTATACCCGGCTGATAAGGCAGAACCATGAATATCTTGCTGATGAGGAAGCTCTTAAGCATACTTCTAATCCTGGTAATTACAAGGCTGCCCTGATCAATCAATTGTTCAATACAAAGGTGATCAGCCTTTCAAACTCATTCAATTATTCACTCAATCAAACACGTTTTAACATGATGAAGAAAATTATCGCTTCACCTTACAGGAAGCTGAAAGTACTGTTTATACTTCCTGTTTTTGTGATTGTGTTTTATGCATTCGCAAAACCGGAATATAATTATGCTTCCGTCGGGCAAATAACGGAAGCTGATGATCCTGCACCTGTTGCTGTAAGCCAGGAAGTAAAGGGGTTTATAATTCAGAAAGATGGTGATCCCCTGCAGGGGGCTGCAATAGTTATTAAAGGTACAACTGTTGGAACAATTTCTGATAACAAAGGATTTTTCAAGCTTGTAAATGTTTCCGATGACGCGTTACTTGTTGTTTCTTATGTCGGATTCAAATCGAAGGTCCTGAAACCTGATTTTAATTCAGAAATGAAGATTGTGATGGTTCCGGATACCCTGAAGATTGTTAATTATGAAGGTAGTATTCCTCCACCTCCACCACCTCCGCCACCGCCACCACCGCCACCACCGCCACCACCACCGCCACCACCGGTTCCTTCATCCGGAGAGAGTACCGGAGCAAACTTATCCTCATCAGACCGGCAGAGTTATGATGCCTCTGTACCACCCTTAAAGCAGACCGGCTTAAAGATAAGAAGCACCTCTTCTGAACCTATGGTAGATCCTCTGATTGTGGTTGACGGGGTCATTAAAGATATCAGTATTAATTCAATAAGTCCTGAGGCTATTCAGTCAATTTCAGTAATGAAGGGAGAAAGTGCAGTAAAGCGATATGGAGTTGAGGGGAAAGACGGAGTGATTGAAATAACAACAAAAGCAGGTTACGTCAGTAACAGTGAGGGCGATGAAATAAAGGTCACAGGATATGCCTCTGAGCAAAAGGAAGAAACTGGTACGATGACTGTAATTGAGGAGGTACCGGAGTTTCCGGGAGGAGGTGCAGATGCCATGAGAAGATGGCTGGCGCATAACATGAAATATCCCGAAGAAGCTGTAAAAGCTAAAATTACAGGAATTGTCAATATTGTTTTTGTTGTCGGCAAAGATGGGAAGGTTAAAAATGTGGAAGTCCTCAAACCGTTTCACCCCTTCCTGGATGCTGAGGCAGTGCGGGTTGTAAAGAGTATGCCCGAATGGAAACCGGGAAGTCAGTCAGGTAAACCTGTCGATGTAAGAATGGTTGTTCCGGTAATTTTTTCCCTGAAGTAAAAAGAGGCTCCCGCAACATGATTTGAAATTGAACAGGCTTGTTGAGGTGAAATAATATCTACGTATTATAATACGTATTAAAAAACGTATTAAAATACGTAGATTTTAATTATTATTACATTTTCACGGTATTCTTTTGGATGTAATCATTCAGTCCCGGTTGTACCGGACCAAAATATCTGAATCGTTCAGCCCATTCCAGTCCGTATTGCCCGCCGGTTTTCTTATCGGAAGGCACACCCCTGAGCGATTCGGAAAATTTATCCAGCATGAAATTTTTTATATAATTGAAGTCGGCAGTCCGGTCGTCATTTCCCAGGAGAGGTAATTTCTTACCTTCTTTAGCAAGATTTTTTCTCAGGGTTGATCCTGTATTTCCTCCTCCGCCCTGAGATACAACAGCCATATTTGCTTCAACCTTCCTGTCAATAAAATTTGATATATCCACAATCCTGTTGTACACCTGAGGACCTCTTGCATAATAATATCTCTCAATAACTGAATGAGGCTGAACCACCTCGAGCTGTTCTGGATAATCTGTATTCATTCCGGCCATCCATCGGGCTGCTTCCACAGCCCTGGCAGTGACATAATGATCGGGATTCTCTTCATAATGATCCCAGGGATCGAAGCTTACTATGGTATCGACTTTCAGCAGACGGAACAGGAAGATCAGTCTGCCTTTTATCTCCTGGATATTGTATTCATCCATCCTGTGATTCCGGTAACCAAGGTCATATACTTTTTTGAATCCCATGACTTTCGCAAAAGCCTCGTTCGATCTCTCGTTGTTCAGGACTCTTTCTCCGGGTGAATTTCCGGCTCCGGCAGCATCGTCGTTAGTGGTACGGATAAGATAGGACGTGTATCCCTCATGTATAAGCTTTGCAACTGTTCCGGCTGCAAAATATGCAATATCATCGCAATGCGGCTGGATGACTGCGAGTACCTTTCCTTCATGGGGCCTGCCTTCTGCAGGCTTTTCAATAACTATCTCCTCATCAACGGGGATTGCCTTACCCTGCATGTCAAATGATGACATTGCAGCTACAGGTGCAACAATACCGCCGGCTACTATGGTTTTTCCTACGAAATCTCTTCGTCTCATTTTATTCAATTTCAGGTTCCAAATTCCAGATTCCAGGTTCCAAAGTCCTTCGTGCTCTTTGTGATGTCCTTCGTGCTCTTTGTGGTTAAACAACAATTCTTCCTTAACCACAAAGTACACAAAGGTTTACACAAAGGGACACAAAGGGTTTTACTGAAGGATTCTAATCATCATCTTCGGTTTCGTTCATGAAGAATGCGGCTCTTACCACAGGAGGGCATGGAGAATCGAGACCTTTTACAGATCTCCATATCACCTCATTGAAATCATTATCATTCACCCTGTCTTCAATAGCAAAATTGAATGTCTCACTTAATCTCTGCCAGTAATTCTCTGCCAGATTCTTTTCATCAAGCCTTACAAGCGAAGGTCTTACATTGAATGGCGGATGATCAGGAGTGTTGTTAAAGCATCTCCAGAGGGGTGTTGCTGCAGCATCGTACTGTGTCATCGGAGGCAGTCCGAGTATAAGTTCCATTGTCCGGAGAAGTCCGGTTGTTGTATATGCAGTATGATCAACGAATCCCTGTTTTACAAATCCGCCTGCAAGGTAAGCTGTACTGCGGTGAGCATCCACATGATCGGGACCGTTCTGGGCATCATCCTCAACGACTATAATGAGGGTTTCTTTCCAGATGGGAGAGTGGCTCAGATGATCTACGAACATACCTGTTGCCAGATCGTTGTCGGCAACGTGTGCTATGGGAGTTAATTTTCCAAGGCTCAGTCCTTCAGTATGATCGTTAATAAAGCGGACGGTGTTGAATTGTGGTACTGCATTTATTGCCAGAAGCGAATCAAAATCGTGCTTCCATTGATGGAACCTTATCGTATCAAGCACCGATTGATCCCATAATGTAAATTCCTTGCAATAATTATTTTTAAGTGCTTCAAGAGATGGTCCTCCTTCACTTATAAATTCACCGTAAGTCCGGTATGTAACCCCTGCCCGTTTACAGAAATCCCACAGGAAGCCATCCCTGTTGTTTGCAATTTCCCGCTGGCCTTCACCCGGATATTCACCTCCTCTTCCACCGTAGCTTGTCGGCCAGTTCTTCTCGAGGTAATCTGTGGCATAGGCACCCATTGTCCAGTTATGGCCATCGGCGCTCACCTCGCCGTTAACATAGAAATTATCAAGCAGAACAAATTCACGTGCCAGGGCATGCTGGTTCGGAGTAATCTTTTCTCCAAACAGGCACAGGTCGGGATCGCCGTTCCCCTCGGGCATATCTCCGAGAACCTGATCGTAGGTACGGTTTTCCTTGATAACATAAAAAACATATTTTATCGGAGAAGGATCACCAACTTTTCCGGGGATGGGATTGCCTGCCGGGATCTCGGCAACCATTTCTTTTTCCTTAATATAGGGAGTATTGTTGTAAACGGCTTTTGAATAGATGCCCATCTGGTTATCATCGGGTAAGTCAAGTATACCAAGAGTTCCCGTGAATAGTCCTCCGATATACTGAACTTTTATTTTCTGTTCTTTTCCGCCGGCCTGGTAGACTACCTCAGAACCTCTGCGCATCGGATTGGGTCCATAGGGATTGGCAAGAGATGATAAACCTTTACCATTTGTTACCAGGATTTTACCCTTAGCAATTCTTACACATGTGGGATACCAGGCAGTAGGGATGAATCCTTTGCTTTTACTTCTTCCCGGGATGCTTACATCGAAAACAGAAAGACAGTTATTGTCGGCATTGGCAATGAACAGTGTCTTTTCATCACTGCTCAGGGCAACGCTGTTTGTAGTTGATCCGCTGGGAGTTTCGGGATATAAAGCAGTATTCAGGGTTTCGATCACTTTGTTCTGCTTTGTATCAATTACTGAAACATTATTATCATTGGCATTGGCAACGAACAGATACTGACCGCTACCCGTAATACACATATCATTCGGATTATCGCCTACATTTACTGATCCGCTGATCTTTTGCTGATCTGTATCGAAAATGATGACCTTATCGCATCCCCAGCAGGTGGCATAAAGTGTTTTATGATCGGGCGAAAGCAGACAGGTATATCCTTCACCACCAAGTGGATGCCTGCCAATAACACTTTTTGTCCGGGTATCCGTTACGTAAAGGGAATTGTTTTCCTTAGTAACGGCATATAACCTGTTTTTTTCTTCGTCAAGAGCGATACCTGCAACTGATATTCTTTCGGGCCAGGCTTTGCCCAGCGTTATCGTGTCAGCATTTATGAGCTTCTTTTTCTTAATTTTATATTTAATGATGATATTATCATTTCCCCCTGAAGCATAAAGAAATTTACTGTTATCAGAGAATGCCAGGCCAAGCCAGGATTTCCCGATTGTTTTGGTTTCAGTGATGATTCCCTTTTTGATATCAACAAGCTGGATTGACTGATCGCTCTGGCCGTTGTTTGTTATTGCGGCCAGTTTTCCGGAAGGCGAAATAACGATATTCAAAGGCAGATCACCTGCCGGTAACATTTTGCCAACCGGAGTCAGCTGCCAGCCGTTGGGCAGTGATACCCGGTTCTTTTCGATCTCATTCAGGCTCTGAGCCTGAAGCTGTATTGTCAGGGTGAGAAGGATCATTGAAATACACCCGGCAAATCTTTTTCTTATAAGATTCATGATTATATAATTTTGTTTATGATAGTCGTATAGCCCTCACATGTTAAAAAATTATTTTCATCCTTTTTGTCGCGTTTTAAGCGGGTTAGGCGTTCATAATTTATTGTGTCTTGTTTTTAGTACTGAAAGAGCGTTTGTTGTTATGGTTACTGAAACTTCGCCTGATATCTCAACCGGTTCTCCGTCAATATGGAATCTTTTTTCACCGGTCCTTAAAATTACTGTTTTATCAGTTTTAAGGTACTTTACATATTTAGATTTTTTAAGTGTTCCCCTGAAGAGCCTGTAAATTATAAGGGGAGCAAGATATTTCGGGAAGGGTTTTAGAAGTACAATATCGATAATCCCGTCGTCGGGTCTTGCATCTGGAGCAATGAAGGCGTTATTGCCGAATTGCCTTGTATTGGCAATTGTCAGAGTAAAAAGATCTTCGCAAATACTCTCTTCTCCTGTGATGCAGATTTCAACTTTAACCGGTTTCAGCCTGATTAAATTCACAAGTGTAACCCATGCGTAAGACCAGAATCCCCGTGTTTTAAGCTTGTTAAAGGAATGAGCGACAAATGAATCAAGTCCCACACCTGCCACATTAAGGCAGATCATATTATTTACTCTTATTACATCGATATTCAGCTGATCGCCTTTTCTGATATCATTAAGTAACGACCTGATATTTGTCCTGAAGCCAAGTTCTTTTGCAAATCCGTTTCCGGAACCCATCGGAAGGACTCCCAGGATCTTCTTTGTACCAATGAGTTCTGAGGCCACACTGCGAACTGTCCCGTCACCTCCTGCAGCAACGAAAATGTCATATTTATCAAATGACTGCTTTATTCGCGAACCCGATTCATCAATGCTTAATGACTTGAAATATGAAAGTTCATTCTTTCTTCTCTTCAGCTCTTCCGATATTATAAACTGAACAGGGATCAGTCCTGCATAAGGATTCAATATAAAAAGAGATTTCTTTTCTCCCTGTTGGGTCATATCATGGTTTATTTGCACCGGCAGTTATCAGGCGAATGTACGAAAATTAATAGAGTTCATAAAGTTCATAAAGTTCATAGAGTTCATAAAGTTCATAGAGTGCCTAAAGTTCATAGAGTGCCTAAAGTTCATAAAGTTCATAGAGTTCATAAAGTTCATAAAGTTATAGGTGAATGGCTACGAAACACTTATAACTTTAGGCACTTTAGCTCACTTTAGGCACTTTAGGCACTTTCTTCTGACTTTTTTGTTACCTTAGTAATTTAATTTAGCGAGCAACCTAACTGCCAAATGTCTGAATCAAAATTTTATCATTTTACCTCAAGCGGATTGTTTTATGGTCTGAGGACTTCCGAGGAAGCAATTACGGCTCTCAGGGAAGGAGGATTTATCTGGATGAATTATTACAAGCCGAAAATAGAAGAGCTTCATTCGCTTGTAGATACAATGGCAATTCATCCGCTGTCTGTTGAGGACTGTCTCGACAGCAGTCAGGTGCCGAAGATCGAGCATTTCCCGGGGAATACCTTCATCATCTTCAATGCCTTCAGCTATAAGGATAAGATGCTGCATGTCGATGAGATTGATTTCTTTATCGGCAAAAATTTCCTGATAACCGTAAGTGGTATCAACAGTGATGACCGCCGGCCATTGAATAATGTAATTAAGATTGTTGAGAATGATCCGTCGATGGCAAAAGCCGGACCGGCTTTTCTGATGCATGTGGTTCTCGATTATGTTGTTGATCAGAAATTTCATGCTTTTGAAGCCCTTGAGGATGAACTTGAAATAGCTGAAGACCAGGTTATTGATTCTCCCGATCAGTTCCGGGTGAGCGAACTTCTGAGATTAAGGAAGGATCTGCTGAATCTCCGTAAGAGCCTTTTCCATGAAAGGGAGATACTCGTGAAAATCTGCAGGATGGATTGTCCTTTCATAACAGAGAAAGCCATCTTTGCTTTTCGTGATATTTATGATCACCTGGCAAAATTTTTTGAACTCTCCGAAAGCTACCGCGAAATAGTCACCACCCTGATGGAATTGTATACTTCATTGTTAAACAACCTTATGACAAAGGTTTCAAATGAAACAAATACTACGGTAAGGAGGCTTACCCTTATAACAACGATTTTTATGCCGCTCACACTTATTGCCAGTATCGGAGGCATGTCGGAATACACCATGATGACAGGAGGAGAGCCAAACTGGAGAATAGCCTATCTCCTGCTTCTTGCAGGACTGTCTGTAATAGCAGTCATAAACTTCTTTGCACTTAGAAGGCTTGAAAGGGGGAAGAAAAAGCTAAATTGATTCGATCTGATTACCAGGCAGAGACATTTCCTGATATATTTTCAGTATTTCTTCCCGGAATTCTTCAGGGCTTTCGAGGATCCCCCATCCGGCATTTATCTGGAACACTCCGTCTAAGGCAGAATCGTGAAATGATCTTACAATATGCGGGATCTTTTTATCAGTAAGGATTTCTGAAAGGAGCTTTGCTTCTATTTCATTATTAAATACAAGAATTCGGACTGTTTTGGTCATGGATGATTATTTTTATAAAAATACTAAAATATTATTTAACCACAAAGAGCACAAAGGATTACACAAAGAGCACAAAGGATTAATATACGAGAAGTACTGCTTTAAATTCATAAACAAAATTAGGAGTAAAAAGATCGTTGTTGAGGTTATCTTTTATTTCATTGATTTTCCAGAACCTGCCGTCGCTGACCTCGATATTGTCAATTTCGGGCAGACTGTCGGAAGTGCCTGTAAATGAATATACCAGTTCTCTTTCGCGGGGTGATTCCCAGATATATTTCTTCAGAAACCTGAAGATGAATGATTTTAATCCGAGCTCTTCTTCGGTTTCCCTTCTGAGAGCTTCCTCTGCGCTCTCCCCCGGTTGTAAATGTCCGCCAACGGAAGTATCCCATTTCCCCGGAAGGAGATCTTTGTTCATTGAACGTTTTTGGAGGAAGAGTTCTCCTTTCTCATTGAAAAGGTGAAGGTGAACAACCGGGTGAAGGAGCATGCTTTTCCCATCGTGACAAACGGTACGGGGTGCAGTTGAAATTTCGTTTCCGTTTTCATCAACCACTGGGAAGATCTCAATATTATTATCCTGGTCCATCGGTAACAAAAATAAGGTATTAATTTAATTTCGGGGCAAATCATTTTCCAGTTCAAACGCTGAATCCCATAGTTGTTAACTAAAGGAATATTTTAATGACCAAAACTGCTGTAATTATTTAGATTATAGGCGAATAAGTTTCCCCGCCTTTTAAAGGCGGGGTGGCCGGGATTGCTGATTTTGAAATGTTCACAATTCTGCTTTCCCGGCCGGGGTGGTTAAAACGGAATTAACAAACGTGAACTTATTTCTCAGAGCAAAATAAACCACCCCGGCCAGAAAATCTATATTTTTGCACATTAGTTGATTTTGCGGTCTGGCCACCTCCCGCCCTAAGCGGGAGGAAACTTTTGTACCCAAAGCTCCTTAGGTTGTCGGATATGGGCTGAGGGTCAGATCTGGAATTTTGAGAAAGCCTCTT
>CAZWUB010000071.1:0-17526 GCA_964637415.1 uncultured Rikenellaceae bacterium | reverse complement strand
GTTCATGTAGATTCGTATAAATGATCAGATCGCGGAAGTCCCGCGTTCTCCGGTCCTGATCCTTATACAATCCTCAAGGGGAGTGATAAATATCTTGCCATCACCCACATGCCCTTCAATCCCGTTAGTCTTTGCAGATTTAAGGATAGTATTGACAGTGATGTCGACGAAGTCATCATTGACGGCTATTTCAATCTTTATCTTGGGAATGAGGTCGGGAACAATTCTCTGACCTCTGTACATCTCTTCGATCCTTTGCCTGCCATGTCCGGATACCCGACTTACAGTTATCCTGGTAATTTCGGCTGCGATAAGTGCTTCCCGTACCTTATCGAGTTGAACCTCTCTTATTATTGCAGTTATCAGTTTCATTATAATAATAAATTTAAGATAATTATCACATATTTATGGTTTTAAGGTTTCAAGTTCCAGGTTCCAAGTTCCAAATCTGCTGCCAGAACCTGAAACCTGGAACCAGCCTTCGCTGAAGCTTCGGCTGGCAAAGCCTGAAACATGGAACTTGATTTGATATAATTCCATAGTTAATTAGGATTCAACATTCCGTATCCTCTTTCTCCGTGATAAGTCCTGTCGAGGCCAGCCATTTCTTCGTTGCATGACGATCTGAATTTAATTGTCTTATCGAGAAGTAAGATGATCAGGAAAGTCATTACTCCGGCAAATGCAATCGCAATCAATACTGCCAGAGCCTGAACACCCAGCTGGTTCCATATTGTCCATACACCGTCAGAGGCAGCTGCTGCTTCAGCCATCCAGGATTTTCTTATAAAGAATGTAAGGACCAGGGCACCGACAATTCCTCCTACACCATGGATGCCGAAAGCATCGAGACTGTCATCATATCCCAGTCTGTTCTTAAGCTGAATAGCCATATAGCATGCAAGTGAAGCTATCATTCCGAGTATCATTGCACCGTATGGTTTTACAACTCCGGCTGCAGGAGTAACTGCAACAAGTCCGGCCAGAATACCACTGGCAAAACCAAGAGCTGTTGCTTTTCCTTCGTGATGGAAGCTTTCGATTATTATCCACGAAAGGGCTCCCGCTGCCGCTGCAACCTGAGTCGCTGTAAGAGCCTGTGCAGTACTTAATCCCGAAGAAATACTGCTTCCTGCATTAAATCCGAACCAGCCAACCCATAACAGTCCTGCTCCGAGCATTGTGATCACCATATTATTCGGCCTTATCACCTGGATCGGATACCCGCGCCGTGAACCCAGGTAAATTGCCGCAACCAGTCCGCTTACACCTGCAGAAATATGTACCACTGTCCCCCCTGCAAAGTCAATTGCCCCTTTGGCTCCGAGATTAAACAGGAACCCATCGGAGGCCCATACCCAGTGGCATAGGGGATTATAGACAAATATACTCCAGAGGGCAATAAAGAAACAATATGCTTTAAACCTCACTCTTTCTGCAAATGCACCGGCTATAAGTGCAGGAGTTATTATTGCAAATTTACCCTGGAACATTGAGAAAACATATTCGGGGATCCCGGCATCCATAATATTGGTATCAATACCTTTAAGAAAAAGGTAATCAGGGTTCCATCCTATAAGACCTCCAAGCACGTTTCCTCCGAAACACATGCTGTACCCGATTATTACCCACAGAACACTGATGATTCCCATTGCAACAAAACTGTGCATTATTGTTCCAAGAACATTCTTGGTTCTTACAAGTCCGCCGTAAAACATTGCCAGCCCCGGGATCATCAATAAAACCAGAGCTGTTGATGTAAGCATCCATGCTGTTGCACCGGAATCAACAGGAGTTTCGGCTGATGCAAAAAGCACAGGATTCACAAAAAGCAGAATTACCGCTATCAGAACATACTTCTTCTTTAAAACTTTCATAATTCAGACCTTAAAATTAAAAATCATTAATTTGAAGATGCGAACATATAAAAAAATGGGGGTAACTGCAAAATAAAATATAAAATATTTAATAATACCCCTAAAAAAATGGGGGTATAAAATAAAATACATGCATCATAAACGCATATACCCCTAAAAAATGGGGTAATGGGTGAAATATCAAAATATTAATCATATTAACTGCTAAGTCAAATCACTGACAGGGTATATTACCGTTGGCTGAAGGCACTATTGTCCCTCTTTATTCTTTTTGGTATTGTTATTCTTTTAATTACCTTTTCGGATCATTTGTTCCAAAAAATTAACCTGATTATTATGTAGCCATGGAAATATCAGCAAATTCTTCAATTCCAAGACGTAAGCCATTAACAGCCAATGTGGGGATATACAGCGTCGGCCATCATACTTACTGGTCACAGTTTGACGGATTGCTTGGTGAGATCAGGGATAAAATATCAGTATTCAGGTCGATACTGGAAAAGTATAATGTAAGTGTTTTTGATTTCGGGATCTCGGATTGCGCCGAGACTGCCTATGCAGCGGTACCGGAAATCAATTCTGCAAATCTGGACCTGTTGTTTGTCGATATGGTTACATACGCTACATCAAGTACAATCGGAACTATTTTCCGGGAAGTAAGGACACCGATAGTTCTTGTTGCGCTTCAACCTTTAAAGGCGCTGGATTACAAAAAAGCAAGTACATATATGCAACTGCTGAATGATGATATTTGTGCAATTCCCGAATTTAACAGTGTCGCATTGCGTATGGGAAGGAAAATTCCTCCGGTAATAATCGGGAATCTTTATGATGATCCCGTTGCTGAAGCTGAAATAGAGGGTTTTTGCAAAATAGCTCATGTACTTCATGACCTGAAGCGTGCCCGCATCGGACAAATGGGGCACGTTCTTGAGGCGATGCTCGACATGCATACCGATCCCACTCTCCTTACTTCCGCATTCGGCTGTCATATTGTTCAGACAGAACCGGAAGATATTTACAGGCATTACATTAAAACTGATGAGGGTGAAATTCAGAGAGAGAAGGAAAAGATTCTGGGCTTTTTTGATACTCCCGATCCCGGAAGTGATCCTGTTGCAGTTAAGCTGACGGGGGCCGATCTGGCTGAAGCCGCAAGAGCAGGTATTGCTCTTGAAAAATTTGTCACTGAAAAAAGGCTCGACGGACTGGCCTATTATTATGAATCAATTGAGGGTTCAGATATAAGGCGTCTGATGTCAAATCTTATTGTCGGTAACTCTTTACTTACCGCATCCGGGTTCCCCATGTGTGGCGAACTGGATTTGAAGACATGCATTGCAATGATGATAATGGACCGTCTGGAAATGGGAGGAAGCTTTGCCGAGTTTCATCCGGTTGATTTTATTGAAGGATTTGTACTTGTGGGTCATGACGGGCCACATCATATTAATATTGCCCAGGGGAAACCTGTCTTGAGAAGCTTGTTAAAATATCACGGTAAGCCCGGAAGCGGAGCCAGCGTTGAATTTAAGATTAAAGAGGGTCCGATGACCATGCTGGGGATCACCCAGAAGGCCGATGGTAAATTCAAATTTGTGATAGCCGAAGGAGAATCGGTTGCCGGACCAGTGCCTCCCACAGGCAATACAAATACCCGCGGCTTTTTTAAACCCGATGTAATAACCTTCCTGAAAAGATGGTTCAGTGAAGGCCCTACACACCATTTCGCACTGGGGATCGGACATAGGGCAGTGCTTATAAAGCAAGTCGCGGAATTCCTTGACATTGATTCAGTTGTAATTGACACAAAATAATAATGTTGAGGATAAAGAATTTAAGATGGATAATAGCTGGTCTGCTGCTTGTAGCAACCGCACTCAGCTTCCTCGACAGGCAGGTTCTGTCTGTGGCAATTCTGAAAATAAAAGCCGATTTTAATATCTCTGATGTTGAATATGGATGGATAAACACTGCTTTTCTTATAAGTTATGCTATAATGTTTTCTGTCGGTGGCTGGCTTATAGATAAGTTCGGGACACGGATAGGACTCGCAGTATCTGTCGGTTTATGGTCCATCGCCAATGCACTGCATGGAGCAGTTCAGAATACAGGTCAGCTTGGAATTGCCAGGTTTTTTCTTGGCTTTGGTGAAGGCGGATGTTTCCCGGGAGCATCAAAGGGTGTTACCGAATGGTTCCCGAAAAAAGAGAGAGCAACTGCAATGGGTATTGCAATCGGAGGCTCAGCCCTTGGTGCAGTTCTGGCACCTCCGCTCACCGTATATCTTGTTTCGGCACTCGGCTGGAGAGGAGCTTTTATAATTACAGGATCAATTGGGATAACATGGGTGATAATATGGTTACTTGTATTCAATAAACCCTCAAAATCCTCATTGATAACCCCTGGGGAGCTGGCTGTAATCAATCAGGATGAAAATGGCGATCCCGAACCTGCCGGACAAAGTAAAACGAAGGTACCAATCCGGAAAATATTATCAACAAAGCAGGCCTGGGCACTGATAGTTATCCGGTTTCTGCTCGATCCTGTTTTTTATTTCTTCATGTTCTGGATACCAAAATATCTTAATGCTGAACGGGATGTTTCTTTTGAAAGGGTTGGGGAGCTTCTCTGGATCCCTTTTTTCGCTCTGGGAGTATCGAACATGTTCGGGGGATGGGCATCCGATAAGCTTATCAGATCGGGAGTTTCAACTGATAAAGCCAGAAAATCGGTAATGGGTATAGCTGCCCTGCTGACAATGACGGCTCCGCTGACTGCAACCGTTTCAAGTGTCGGGATGGCAATTTTCTTTATGTCAGTGATCATGCTTGCCCACGGCTTCTGGATAACAAATTATATCACAATAACAAGCGAACTTTTCGGAAAGAACGCCACTTCGACAGTTGTAGGAATGGCAGGTTCCGCTGGTGCAATTGCAGGACTGATCATCAATCCTCTGATAGGAGTGGTCGTTCAGAATTATTCCTATTTACCTCTTTGGATTGCTTCGGGGATGTTATATCCCCTTGCTTTTATTTTATTGATCCTGTTTATAAAGAGAATCAGGCCGGTAATAGCCTGATCATATTAATATAACTCGTAACTTTCCTTTCGGGAATCTATCAGATTAAAATACCCGGAAAGGCGAAAATGGCTGAATTCATTACAAGTCGGGATACTGTTCTTGGAATCGATATCGGCTCTGTTTCTGTATCAATTGTGCAGCTTGATGCCGATAGTAAGATCCTGAACGAATTCTATTGTTTTCACAGGGGAAATATACGTGATACCTTATTGAGTGCCGGTCGGATATTCGATCTGTCAGGGATAAGGGCAATTGCATGTACAGATTCTTCAACATGTCTGAATAAAAATCTTGTTCCCTTTTATTATACCCAGGTGGCAATTATGACCGCTGCAAAGCACCTGTGCTGTGAAGCGGCTTCAATTCTTCATATCGGTGCCGAGAAATTTATGCTGATCAGATTCGGCAAAAATGGCAGCTATCAGTCAGCAAAAACAAATACATCATGTGCAGCGGGTACCGGAACCTTTCTTGACCAGCAGGCAGGAAGACTTAATCTTTCAGGTATTGAAGAACTATGTGATTAAGCTCTTGGAAATAAGGATGCAATACCTTCAATTGCCTCCCGGTGCGCAGTATTTGCAAATACCGATATAATCCATGCCCAGCAGCGGGGCTTTCCTGTCGGTGCTATATGTGACAGCCTTTGCAAGGGACTGGCTGATAATATTTCTTCTTTTGGGGATATTCTTGCAGAGAACAGCAAAGAAAATGAATATTTCCACGGACCGCTTTCATTAAAATTAAGCAGTTATCCGAACTTTAAAAATGAAGAATCGTTCCGGTTCAGACCTGAATTCCCGAAACATCCGGTTGCCGGTTTTTATTCTTATACATCAGGGAAACCGGTTTCTGCAGTTAAATCTATTCTCGAAGCTATTGAATATTTATTTATTAATAAAAAAGTTGAGCCTGAAATAATTGGTGTCGGGACGACTGGCTTGGGAAGGAAGTTCATAGGGAAAATAATAAATGCAGACCTGATAACTGATGAGATAAGCTCCTATGCCAGGGCAGCTTTTGAATTAAGTCCCCTTACCGATACAATAATCTAAATCGGAGGACAGGATGCCAAGTTCACTCTTATGCATAACGGGAATGTTACATTTTCCCAAGGGAATAAAGAAAACACTTTTCAGGGGGATAGGGCTCTTTCATGAAGAGATTGCCCTGGAGACAGAAACCTGTAATCTCTGTGCTAATAATTGCTGTTGCTGAACTTTCAGAAAGGAAAGTATTTTGTTGCACGGAAGCTTTATCAGTGCTTAAAGCCTGTACTGAAAAACAGCATAAACTATCTGATTGTGCTCAATGCTTTTAGCGAAGCAATTTCATATTATTCGGACCGGAAGAAAATGTTCATTGATGTATTCAGGAAAGAATTTCAACCGGATAAGAATATCTCAGTTGTTTTGCTGGGCAGACCTTACATTGTTCTTTCTCCTGTTTTAAACAAGGGAATTCCGGATATTTTTAACAGTCTCGGGATTAAATCTTTTTATCAGGATATGATCTCTTCAGATGTTATTGATTTGGAGGATATTAACGTTTTATTGAAAACTGTGCCCTGGTATTTTGTTTCGGGGATTCTTGGAACAGCCAGGATAATTTCTGAAACAAGGAATCTCTACCCGGTCCTTATAACAGCATTCAAATGTGCCCCTGATTCTTTCATAATTGAATATTTCAAAAAGATTTTTGACAGTTGTCATAAACCTTATCTTGTTCTCCAGGTTGATGAGCATGATTCGAATTTGGCTTATGAAACCAGGATTGAAGCGGCTGTGAGATCATTCAGGAATCATTCGGAAATATCCGATACAAAACCGGGAATCAGTTCAAAACAGATTTTCCCGCAGATCTCCAGGGAAATTGAAGGCAAGACACTGCTTTTCCCGTCATGGGACCCGATAGTTTCACCATTACTGGTTGCCAATCTTAAAAGAATAGGGATAGATGCCCGCCTGATGAGATCCAGTGAACTTATCATAAAAAAGAGCATGGCGCATAATACCGGTCAGTGCCTGCCGATAAATATCATTGCTCAGGAATTCATTGAATATATCAGGGAACAAAAGCTTGAACCAGAAAATACTATGCTTTGGGCAATTGATTCAAAGCTTTCGTGTAATATCAGGTTGTATCCCCAGTATATTAAAAGCATTCTTGAGAATCACGGACAGGGCATGGAGAAAGCTCATGTTTATTCCGGGTTATTGACACATCTTGATATATCGCTTAGAGCCTGCTATTATGCCTACTTTGCTTATCTGCTGGGTGGTCTGATACGGATGACAGCCTGTAGAGTAAGGCCTTATGAGATAAATAAAGGTGAAACTGACAGGACTGTCCGGGAGAGTGTTAAGGTCCTCGAAAGTGCATTTCTCGGGGGGAAATCTATGGATAAGGCTGTTGCGGAGGTGATCGGATTGATTGACAATATTCCGCATATAAAGGGGAAAAGACCAAAAGTTGGTTTGTTCGGCGATTTTTATGTATGCGATAATGACATTATGAATCAGAGATTGAATCATGCTATAGAAGAAGCCGGGGGTGAGGTGATAACTACACCTTATACCGATTATGTCAAGATGTCGCTTGACAATTCGATACGCAGGACGATATACAGAGGAGAATACCTGAAGGCAGCACAGCACAGACTGATTAGCTCCTGCCTGAAATTACTTGAAGATAAATATTACCGTTATTTTGAAAAGTATCTGGGACCTCAGAAGATCATTAATCCAAGGAACCTTGAGAAACATCTTGAGAGGTTCAATATCAGCTCCTATCACTCAGGTGAATCTTATGAAAATATCCTTAAAATATTTTATATCCTGGAGAATTATCCGGACGTTTCGCTGTTTATTCAGGCAAATCCCGCATTCTGCTGTCCTTCGCTTGTCACCGAGGCAATGACCGGTGAGATAAGAAAACTAACCGGAGTTCCGGTTGTGACTCTGACATATGATGGTACAGATGATTACAAGAATGATGTTATAATACCTTATTTGCAGGGTCAGAAAATAACATAACAAGCTCTTCCAATGAAAGCGATGATAATAAAATCGGAAACAGACCATGAATATTGCTTTAATTGAATCGAAACAAAGTAAAATCCGGGGAGCGAAAGTATTGGTCATTTGAAGAACCGGGAGGATAGAATTCAGGTCAATTCACCTGAATTCTATTATTGTTGGTGAGAAAATAGTAATTTTGTTAAATGAAGAATAAAGATTATATATTGAATCTCATTAAGGCTTCAGTGAATGCTACTGATCCTGATGCAATAGTGATATTATATGGATCCTATGCACGTAATGATTACAAGGAATATTCGGATCTTGATTTATTGGTCCTTTTGGATAAAGAAAAAATAACAAGAGCTGATGAAAAAAGAATTAAATACCCGTTGTATGATATTGAATTTGAAACAGGTACTATCATAAGCCCACTGATCTTTTCCAAACATGACTGGGAGACAAGGCACCGGATTACACCATTTTATGAAAATGTAGTTAAAGAGGGGAAGATTTTATGAATCAACAGGAGAAGGGTGAATTGGTGAAATACAGAATTACCAAAGCAAGAGAGACTTTAGAGGAGGTTAAATTACATATTGAAAATGAATTATGGAACACGGCCATAAACAGATTATATTATGCATGTTATTATGCAGTAATTGCTTTATTGCTTGACAAAAGAATTCAGCCTAAAACTCATAATGGGGTCAGACAAATGTTCGGATTGCATTTCATTAAGACAGGTATCATTGATAATTCACTGGGGAAATTTTTTACCGATATTTTTGATTTGAGACAGACTGGTGATTATGGTGACTATATTGAATTTACAAGAGAGGATTTGATAGATTTAATAAAGCCAGCTAATGATTTGATCTTAAAGGCAGAAGATCTAATATTGAAGAAATAGAACTTTCCCTTGTCATTTATGTACAGGTAAAAATATCTACGTATTAAAAAACGTATTAAAAAACGTATTATAATACGTAGTTGTACGTTTGCAGATAATAATATTATTCGGACAATAAAATAAATCAGGTCATGAAAACATTTCGGGAAAAAGATTTTATCGCAACCTTCCTGTATATGGCACTATTTATTAGTGCAGTACAGGGGCAGACAACCGGTTTCAACGGACCATTGAAAGTCAGTGAAAAGAATCCAAGTTATTTTACCGATAATTCAGGTAAGGCGGTATATTTTACCGGTTCTCATACTTGGAATAATCTTGTTGATATGACTTCTTCTGAAAATCCGGATAAATTTGATTATCCTGCTTATCTTGAATGGATGAAGAAATATAACCATAATTTCATGAGGATGTGGGCATGGGAATTGCTAAGCTGGAATACAGAGGGTAACAGGGAGAAAAAGCCCAGGAAAATCGTTGTGGAGCCTCATCCCTGGCTTCGCACCGGTCCGGGACAGGCACTTGACGGCAATCTGAAGTTTGACCTGGAACGTCTTAATCCGGATTATTTTAAACGTCTGGAAGAAAGAATAAAGCTCGCATATGATGCAGGTATTTATGTATCTGTTATGCTTTTTGAAGGATGGGGAGTTCAGTTTTCACCGGGAGCCTTTGAGAATCATCCTTTTCACCCGGCCAATAATATCAATGGGATAAATGGCGATGCGGACGGAGATTCTAAAGCCACTGAGATCCATACAATGGGGGATTTAAGAATTAATTCAATCCAGAAAGCATATGTGATGCATGTTGTTGATGTTCTCAACAAGTATGACAATGTATTGTATGAAATTTCGAACGAAAATCATCCTCCTTCAACTGAATGGCAGTACGACATTATAAGATTTATAAAGAATTACGAGTCGAGCCTTCCCAAACAGCATCCGGTTGGTATGACATTTCAGTACAGGGGAGGAAGTAATAAGGCTTTATTTGACAGTCCGGCTGACTGGATATCGCCTAATCCCGAAGGTGGATATCGTGATAATCCTCCGGCTGCCGATGGTTCCAAAGTAATTATCAATGATACGGATCATATCTGGGGTCTGGGAGGTAATCCCGGCTGGATCTGGAAAAGTCTTTTACGCGGTATGAACCCCATTTTCATGGATCCTTATGATTGCAGGGTACTGGCAAATGCCTGTGATGAAACATGGCTGGAATCAATGCGAAAAGGGCAGGGATTTAGCCGTATGATCGCAGAAAGGGCAGATCTCATTTCCATGCTTCCTCAGCCTGAACTGGCGTCAACATCGTATTGTCTTGCAAAAAAGGGATCGGAGTACCTGGTTTATCTGTCCGATACCACAACTGTTACAATTGATCTTGAAAATACTTCCGGTAAATTTACAGTTGAATGGTTTGATACGGAATCCGGTAAATTCGTCCAGACAAAAAGGATCAAGGGAAGCAAAAAAGTAACAATGAACTCCCCAACAGGAGTAAATAACTCAGTTTTGCATCTCAGTTTGAATGCCGGGAAAAGCAGGTAAAAAGGAACCAATTTAATTTCCGAAAGCTTAAGAGGCTGTCACAAAAGACCTAATCTACCCCCAACCCCATAGCCGTCAACCTAAGAAGTTTTAGAGATATAAGTTTCCTCTCCTTTTTTTAAGGAGGGGTGGCCAGACCACAAAATCATCTATTGTGCAGAAATATAAATGGTCTGGCCGGGGTGGTTCACTTAATTCTGAGGAATAAGTTCACTTTTGCTAAGTCCGTTTTAACCACCCCGGCCGGGAAAGGAAAATTGTAAACATTTCAAAATCAGCAATCCCGGCCACCCCTCCTTTAAAAGGAGGGGAAACTTATTTGTCAATAATCCAGATAATTACTGTAGTTTCTGTTATTAAATTATTTCTTAGGTTGACGGCTATGCCTCCAACCCCCTAGGGGCTTTGTAAGTATTAGTAGGTCAATAAGTACCTCACAGGAGTATTAAGGGGTAAAACTATAAAAGGAGGGTTTTGAAACTGCCTCTTAAATCAACAGCAATTTGAATATTCATTATAATTATATAATTTGTGCCATAATAATACTATGGAGGAGAAAATGATGAAAACTTATTTTATTAAACTGTTAACCCTGATACTTGTTTCGATTTCTTTCAATCCTGAGGTAAACTGCCAGAATATCGGGCTGGTCGATATCCGTCAGGCTGATCTTGTAATAACTGTAGGAGGTCCGGGAGCTGATATCCCCGGATTTACTTCAAAGGCAATCCGTATTGCCCTTGATGCTGTTAAGACAAGAGGCGGAGGAACTGTAAAACTCAATCCCGGCACCTATGATATTATAGGGCCTGTTCGCCTTTCCAGCAATACCACACTTATCGGATCGGGTGAGAAAACAATTCTGAAGAAGTGTGACGGATTCAAAACAAGCTTCATTATCGATGCCGACTGGGGTATGCAGAAAGCTGTTGTAAAAGATGTAAGCGGATTTAAGATCGGCATGGGCATCCAGCTGTTCGACGATGAGCATAGATCGGGATGGGATGTCACTACTGCTGTAATTACTGATATACAGGATAATACTATCTATTTTGACAACAGGACGGTTAATGATTATATCGCATCCCTTAATGGAACTGTTTCAAACAGTTTTTCAATTATTGAAGCTGTCGATGCTGAAAATGTAAAAATTGCAGATCTCGTTGTGGAAGGCAACAAGAATGTAAATGACTATATTAACGGGTGCCGTGGGGGTGGCATCTATATCCATAAATCAAAAAATTGTTTGGTTGAAAATGTTAGGGTCAACAATTTTAATGGCGATTCTTTCAGCTGGCAGATCGACGAAAATATTACATTAAGGGGATGTGAAGCTTCCAACGGAGGGGGACTCGGTTTCCATCCCGGAACGGGATCAGATCGTTCAACAGTAGAAAACTGCGTCAGCCACCACAACAAAGGCGACGGTATTTTCCTTTGCTGGAGGGTGCAGAACG
Source organism: uncultured Rikenellaceae bacterium (assembly GCA_964637415.1). GTDB lineage: Bacteria > Bacteroidota > Bacteroidia > Bacteroidales > VadinHA17 > LD21. Next base: position 5,618 of record CAZWUB010000071.1, on the reverse strand, counting down.
GAGTTTTCAGGAATAACACAATCTATTCAAACGAAGACAATGGTTTCTCAATAGGTCATAAGGATACCGATAATATCTTCGAGAATAACAAGGTTTATGAAAATGCACATCACGGAGTCTTTTTCCGTAATGAGAACGAGCAGAACAGCGGCCACCGGAATACTTTTAAAAACAACACAATTGAAAACAACGGAATGGCGAGAGAATCAGCAGGATTCTGGATCGGGGGTGAAACACATGATATTACTATAACAAATAATATAATCCGTTCAACAGGAAAGGGGAACCAGTCAACAGCGATCTTTGTCGGGAAGAAGTCTTCGAAAGTCACTGCAACGGGGAATACAATTTCCGGATCGAAGGAGATTGTCTATGAAAAATAATGCAAAGATGAATCTTACTAGACGTTCTTTTGTGAGAATAGCAGGTATTGGAGGATTAACCACTATATCTTCGCATTATCCTGATTTGTCAGGCAGGAAGATTTTCGAAGTAAAAGTTCTGAATCCCTATAACCGGGTACCTGTCAGCTTAATTATAGATGACTCCACATGCCTGGTGAATATGGCTTATTATGGGATACCGCAGTTCGGAGAGGTTTATCCAGAACAATATAAGCAGGACTGGAGAAAACTGCCACGTGAGATCCCTGACAGTTTCGTAAGGGAATTCGCTGAGTGGAGCCTCGAAAACGGAGTAAAAGGAAAATACAGTATCGTCCCGTTTCCTGCCTGCACAGGATGGGTCAGCCGTTTTATCCCGGGCTGGACTGAACGTGAGCTTAAAAACAGTTTAAACCTTGTCAGGGAAGTAATATTACCTAACTGGGATATACATCCAGAAATGGTCAGCCATACACGTGTAATTGATATCACAACCGGGCAACCTTATCCTTATGCCACACCGGAATATATGGAGAATTGGGAGTGGAGCCAGAAAAAAAGCGCTGATGAGCTTGCAGCATATCAGGCTTATGCCCTCGAGATACTGAAAGAAGCAGGACTTCCATGCGAAGGTCTTACAACACCAGGTGGTTATGGAGGCAGGAATCAGAATAATCTGGCATTAAGTACCCTCGAAGCTGTAAGGGATGTTTATGGAGCAGAAGTACCACATTACTTCCGTGATCTGTTTACCGAAAAAGGGAAAAGTGTGGCACCACAGGTACTTCATGCGGCCGGACTTGACGGTAATGACCCTGAATGTGTAGTTTCAATCCTGGGATGCACTGGTGACTGGTTTGGCGGCTGGGACGGTCTTGTTCCAGGTGATGTAAACAAATTCATAACAGAAGACCTTAAGTCGGGGAGGATGGTGGAAGTAATCGAAAGCGAAGAACCGGCAATCATGGTTTGCCACTGGCCCGGGATTTACTATAATGGTGATAAGATCGGATTCAATATCCTTAAGGAGATAAAGAAGCGACTTCACGAGAGATATGATAACCTTATCTGGATGAAGCTCAGCGAAATTTCGAGATATTGGGCTTCAAAAGAACTTACGACTATCTCAGCAGATAAGAATTCGATCATATTAAAAGCTCCGTTCTCAACTTCCGGCTTTACAATAGGACTGAATGCAACTCTCCGCAACCCTCGAATAAAAAGAGGCGGCGAAGAAAAACCCCTTCTGAGAATAATGGATGAAAAGAGTTTAAAAGACGGAACATTTTATTCTGATAAAAATGGTTCGATCCTTTGTTTTGATCTTCAAAAGGGGATTAGTGAGGTGGTAATAAATTAATTTTTCCCCGCTTAGTTCTTTTATAGCTCACGGCTTTTGCAGAGCTCCGGAATGGTTCTATGGTTTGTTGCTACAAACAGGTCACCGCTACGCGGCTCATGTGTTTCGTAACATATTCATCCTACAAACAGGTCGCCGCTACGCGGCTCATGAATATTCGTTAAGATGTTTTTTAGCGCCGTAGGTGCTTACTGTTTATAGAACTGCGATACCCCTCCAGCTCCATAGCACCGTAGGTGCGACCTGTAATACGTACCTTATTCAACTATTACGATGCTGACATTCCATAGGGTATGAAATATTAGGTAGTCGCTGCTACGCGGCTAATAACATTCTTGTTATGCTGTATGCAACAAATAGACCACTGCTACCCTGTTCGAAATTGCCACTAAATTAATTTTATATCAAGGCGATAGATTATAAATTATCTATTATTTTAATTGATTTTATTCCCAGTTTATTGACCAGGTTTTCGGACCATTTATATGATTCGGGCATCTCACCTACAATTGTGATTTCAGCAGGAGCAAGTAAGGCCGGCAACTGATAGATATCTGTAATCCTCAGGCAATTAAGTATTTCAATGGCAGGCCCTCTACCATCAGGGCTACTTACCACATCCTGAGTTTCAGGCGGATCCTTTAAAATGATACTTTTGCACTCTCCATCAAGCAGGGCTGAATATAATGCCACAACACCCATTTCATCCCTTGCGGCAATACCGATTGAATCGGGATTGATACCTTCAAGTGAACGGCAGAATTCAATGCATCTGGTAAGATCATAGACCTGCATTGATGCAAGTGTTCTGCCCAGCCATGCTGAGGCACGACGTACATGCCATTGCAGATTGGGATCCCAGCCAGATTCACCAACCCCTCTGACTTCAAAATAGGCAATATTCCATTTTTCATCAAGATCTTCAATAAATGCCTCGGATTCCCATCGGTGTTCATCGCGATTCCGTAAAACAATCATCAGAGGCTTTTTCTCAGAAGGATCATTTCTCCAGAGTAACTCAACTTTCAGCCTCCATCCTTCCTCAGAAACAAAGCTGTATATATCACTTCCGTACTTTGCCCCGTCAAGTGTTCTGAAAACCTTTGATGAATCGAATGAAGGAGGATTTTCAGGGAAGGCTCCAAAACTTCTTTTTTTCAGGAATTCTTTTACAGATTTACGATAAGCAGATAAATCAGCTTCGGATGATATCTGCGGAGCTTCAGCCAGCTTCACAAATGAATCCTGTATTGTTGTTGTCCGGTCATCAGCAGGGGCTCCGTTAATATAAACTCTCAATTCTTCTTCCGTAAGCAGGCTTTCGGGAGATGTGTCAATATCTCCGGCTTCTTCAGGGGATATATTTTTACCCATAAGATGTCCGCTGAAAAATGCAAATATTTTTTCTCTGGAATTCTTATGATATGAATGACCGCCGGGAGTTTCAATATATTCGATATTAGCGGAAGCATTATGCAGCTGATAAATCTTGTTCAGATCTTTATAGATCCGGCGTACCGATTCGATCTGGTTTAATCCGTCGCGATCAGCCTGACCTATAAGCAGAGGCCGTGGAGCTATAAGAGCGCCGATATCCAGAAAATCAACAAGATAAGTGTTAATTGCCATCATGCAATCGCAGTGGCCATCTATTGTCCTTGTTGTTACCTGTGCTTCCATGGTACTTGCCCCACATACCGGAGCTGAAGCTTTTACTCTGGGATCAGCTGCGGCAAGGAACCAACTTATTGCTCCTCCTCCTGAAATTCCTGTTGTTCCCATATTCTGATCGTCCACTTCAGGCATTCCGGCAAGCAGGTCTAAGCCTCGGATAGCATTCCAGACCTCTACCCCGGCTGGGGTATATCCCCTGCTGTACCAGTTGAACCAGCCCCTGGCATAACATCCGTGGTGCTGACCACGGACCTCTCCGTATTGTATGGTTTCAACGATCAGACATACAAAACCCAGTTTCGCGAATTTTGCAGGATGTGTCTGATAGTGAACTTTCTGTGTAAGTGAGTGGCCGCAGAGATATATTATTGCAGGTGCTTTACCATTAATATTATCAGGAATGTAAAGATTGGCAGGCACATACAGACCGGGCAGTGATTCATAATAAAGTTTTTCTATCCTGTATCCGTCTTTCTGAATTGTTCCGGTAATTTTAACATTCAAAGGAGGTCGTTCTCCGGTCAGCGGCATGTCCTGAAGGCTTATCATTTCCATGAATTCAGAATATTTTTCCGGTCTTATTCTTTCCCACTCTGCTGCTGAAATAATCCCGGTACCGGAATTATCGGTTATATCCTTTGCGGCTTTTACAAGGTAATTTCGGATGTTATTTGATTCTGTTATTTCAGGAGATGTTTCCGTAGTTTTATTTCCCGAACAGGCAAAATTCAATAGAAGGACGGCACCTGCCAAAGCAAGTGCTAAAACTCTTTTCACCATGTTTGTATTATTTGTATTAAACACTATTTAGCTACCCAAAACACTAGTTATTAACCGATTACCGATACCGATTACCGACTACTGAATACCGATTACTGCAAACTCAAATACCAGACCGCCCCGCTATGCCTTCAGCGAATCCCTGTTCTGATAAATCTTTCTTATAGCTTTTACTATATCTTCCATATCGCTGCGGCTGCCCAGCAGTATACTTTGATAGAATGTGACTGCTTCGCTGCAGAGTTTATCATTTCCCGGCAGGACATTTTCTTCGCGCCACTGTTTCAGGCGGGCTTCTGAAAATAATCTTTTATAACCTTTTGAACTAAGTTGATCCTCTATCAGTCCATCCTTATTTTGCGGGCCATATCCTCCGCTGCAAGGGATACCTTCAGCCTGAAGGGCTCTTAGGAACCTTTCTTTCGGGATGTCATTGAATACTTTACTGTCGTATCTCATAGCATATAAATGGTAGGCTGACCGGCTATTGGTGTCCACAAGCTTTGCAGGTGTTATCCCGGGCATATCTTTAAGATTGGCATCGAGATACAGTGCATTGGCAAGTCTTATATCCGCATCTTTCTGGATCCTGTTCATCTGTGACATCAGGATCAGAGCCTGGAACTGCTGCATCCTGAAATTGGTTCCGGAGATCGGATATGCCGTTTTCCTTTCAATAACGCCGAAAGGTCTGCCACAGTTATGCATTGAAGTGCATTTATCCATCAATGCATCATTATTGCTTACAATTGCACCACCTTCTCCGGCAGGCAGGTTTTTGGAATTCTGGAAACTAAAACATCCGGCATCTCCAAGGGTACCTGCCTTTTTCCCCTTATATTCACCAAGCCATGCCTGGCAGGCATCTTCAATAACTTTAAGATTATGTTTTTTAGCGACTGCATTGACCCTGTCCATATCTACCGGTAGTCCGTAAATATGAACCGGTATAATTGCCGTGGTACGATCAGTAATACGTGCTTCAATTTTTGACGGGTCAAGGAGGAAGGTTTCCGGGTCGGAGTCAACAAACACCGGTAATGCTTTACACATGAAAATAACATTATACGATGCAATGAAGGTGAAAGGAGACACCAGGACTTCATCACCTGCATCAACACCAAGTGCTTTCAGGGCAGTAATAAGTGCGGTTGTCCCGCTTGCTGTTGCGAGACATCGTTTAACACCAATCATATTGGCATATCTCTTTTCAAAATCTGCCACATGTTCGCCTTCACCTCTCCACCATCTGCCTGTACGAAGCATGTCGGTAATGTTTTTTTCGGCAGCCGGGTCCCATACCGGCCATTCAGGCCATGTGCCGGGATGAACCTTTTCACCTCCGTTAATTGCCAGCTTCTGCTGGCTTGTGCTGTTAATTGTGAATGACGGGAATGACCAGTTCACAAATGTTCCAAGGG
>CAZWUB010000070.1:0-17771 GCA_964637415.1 uncultured Rikenellaceae bacterium | reverse complement strand
ACTGAACTTTCGCTTTAAAAAACTGATCAACAGATTTATAATTGCTCCTGTAAATGCCAGAGCCATATCTTTCTGAGCATCCCACATATCGCCTTGCTGACCATTATAATCCTCTGCATCCTGAGGTGAAAGTACAAGGGTAAGTCCCCATTCAAAAACTTCGTAAAAAAGGCTGCAACAAGTTATTGTAAGGAAAGCGATAATACCCGAAAACCTGACCGGACAGCCAGTCCATTTCTCATATGCTTCTTTGATCGGGGAAAACAACATCATTCCAAACATCAGGTGCACAAACCTGTCATAGTTATTCCGATCCGTATTGTTCAGAAACGTTATCGATCCGTCTGTAATGAACCTGATCCATTCATTGTAAGGGACATAGGAATAAATCCAACGGGCACCAATTACATGCATGAGCAGGAATAAAATAATAAGAGTAAACGATCTGCCAGATAGAGAATTTTTAACTATTACTATGATAAGAAAAGCACCCATCACCAGTGTAATTGAATGCTGAAGAAACATTTCCGTCGGATAAACAGGCTTTATAAACGAAATTAAAAGCAGAGCAAGAAAAACGACCAGAAGGATTATTTTATATTTTCGTTGACCAGCCATCAGATATGTAAAAGGGAACTTACTGGTAAAGTTATTCCTTCCTGATACCAAAGTCAAGTGTGGGCCTGATTATTGGAATTAAAAAGCCCCCGGATGATTTTCCGGGATTGATGGATCTTCCAAATAATGTTCTGCATCCTGTAGCTGTACCCGAACCTGTAAATGTCACAATCCTTCCGGTGTTTCTCAATCTGACAGCTTTATTTTTGTATGCATTAAACTGTTCAATATTTAACGTATCAATGGTATTTAGTTTCTATGCTGTCAGAAAACAACTTTTTCATGGTATTCTTTATTTAATTAACTTAAAATAAGGATATTTGATCAAATTTAAGAAAGACAATGATGCAAGTCAAGTAAAAATCCATCCACCTGAGGTTTCCCCAGATGGATGGGAATAGAGTTCGGTTCCTTTTCAGGGATTCTTGAGATTACATAAGTTTGAGATGAACCTTTTTAAGAGCACCTCAAACATAATGCAGCATAACTCAACTAGTTCTGATTGCACAAAAGGAAGACAAATAGTGGATGCTGCCTTCTTTTTATTACCCCACATTATTCTAAATCTTCTGGAGCTCCCTGCTTACATCAAATTTGAACTCTGCTATTACTTCCTTTGCCGTTTTTACCAATTTCACCTGAAAATGTAACAATATGAATAGAAAATGTAACAAATGAGGTAGATTTTAAAAACCAGCTTATTGACCTTTACAAATTATTAATTAAATCCTTAAGGTTATGAAAACAAAAGTCTTTTTTATTCAAGTGCTATTTTTGGCGATTATTGCCATTTCATCAACTGCTAATGCTCAAACCCGGCAGTATACACTTGTGGCTGATTTTGGAACTTTTAAAGTTGATTGTCTGGACAGGACTATAGCCGGCACCTGGACCGCCCATTTTACATATACCCTGGGTAAGGACGGGAAAATTAAGCGGATGCATTGTAACACCTGGAAAAGTGACTTTCACGATATCAATACCGGTGAAGAAGTGAAATGCTTTGATACAGTGAATGACAGCTTCGGATCCTATTTCGAATTCTTTAATAATCCCAATGATGCAAATGGCTTCCCTTCCGAAGACCCTTTAATTTATAATGTCGGGGACGGATGGCTTGATGATTATATGCCCGAAAATTATCCTTTTGAAGAAGGAACAATGGTGGAAATGAACTGGAAATTCCTAATAAAAGGAGAAAAATTTGGATATTCTACACTGATACAAATTCATGTAAATGCCAATGGTGAACTCACTACAAATATTCTGAAAGAGAAAATATTATGTACAGAATAGCTTTAGCAAAATATTAAATAAAATCTCAGGAGAATTGTTCAGTCCCTGGAAATCATCTCAGGGGACTTTCTATTAAATAAATTTGCCGGTAAGTAGCTCTCTTTGCCATTTCAGCAATATCAACCCAGTACCTTCTTTTCAGCGCCGGCCATTGAGAAGTTGATCATTGCAAGCCTAACATTGCTGAGTGGATCAAAGTATTGCGGAAAAAGCCAGCATAAAATAAAAACCCGGAGTTCAACTCCGGGTCACTGGTTCATTTTGTATTACTCAGTTAACTTTATTTGTTACATTCTGAGAGGTGAAAGTGGGTACCTGAAGCCCGTCGGGTGTCTGAAGAGGTTTGACGGCAGGTTTTGTATAGGCAACAGTTACAGCATCGCCCTTCACTACCGCACCTGAAAGGGTTAGCCTGACTACTTTGCCTGAAACGGCAACTGAACTGACAGTTCTTGCAACACCAGCAACAGTTACAGCAAACGCAGAAACATCAGGAACAATGTCAGCCAGCATAAGACTAAAAGTCATTTCAATAATTGCGGGAGTTGCATTCTCAATAACTGAACTTACATAAACGGGGAGACTGGTAAGGATAAAATCCCTGGCTGTTTTATTACCCGGAACCACTACAACGCCTTCAATGCTGGCATCAACATAGTTTTCTTTAGTTGCAGACAATGAATAAGTTCCTGCAGGTACTCCGATAAAGGCATAGTGACCTGATGCATCAGTAAAGGTTATAACAGGATCTGCTGCCTCTTTCTGTAAAGAAACTTTTGCATTTTCAATTCCAGTCTTTTCTGGTGAGTTGTCTCTTACAAAACCTTCAATTCTGCCTGCTGTAGAGCTATTTGTTGCTCTTATGCTTGGTTTAAAGATAAATCCGTTTTGAGCGTTATGTCCCCTCATAACAAAGGATTTTGACAGATCAAAATCAAGGAGCAATTCGGCGGAAATGCCACCCTCAACATGAATCACAGGGCTTATAAATATCTTTATCCCGGTTTGTTCTCCGCTGGGAACTTTCAAATTAAATGGTTCATTAATGTCTTTGAGTTTAAGATTTGCATCATCCACATAAAGCCTTACAAGGTCGTAGTCACCAGCAGGCACCTCCAGATCAGCCAGTTCCCGGGTGATCCCGTTTCTCAGTTCAAAAATATTAATAGTAACAGGATCCATTAGTAATTCAATAAATGGTTCTCCTTCATCTGCTCCTGTCTGGCGAATTTCAATTTTTGAGATAGTTACGGTAGCTGATTCAACAGAACTGATATCGAACGGATCATCAGTGATCTTAACTGATAGCCTTCCCGGTCCGCCTGTTTCCGTTTTATTGCAGCCTGATATCAGTACAGTTGCGGCAAAGATTGCAAATAATAACCTTTTCATAATTCTTAATTTTAGTGAGACTCAATATTATTATCCACATGAATGGGTTTCAAATATAGAATCGCGAAAATGAATTATTGATGAATTTCATGGAATCCGATATAATAGGAAAAATTTTAATTGTATCAGAATAATCCAGAAGGTAAGACCAGTATTGAGAAACACGATTCAACACTTTGTCAGAAAAGGAGGAATTACAAGAATTAATTTTTTTACCTTTCCAGAAAATTCCTTTTGCTTTAACTTTTTTTTGGTATCAGAGGATAATATTTAAATATTAACCTAATAATTAGCATAGTATGCTTACATCAAGAAGAAATTTCATTTTCAGGTCTGCCCTTGCAACAGCGGGACTATCTGCTGTTCCCGTTAAGTTTTTAAAAGGTAAGGAGTCTGTCGCCGGTTCATTTTCTAAATCAGCCCGTAATATTGTGAACGATGCAGATCCCTTCACAATAAGTATTTTTTCAAAACATTTGCAATGGCTTGATTATGATGAAATGGCGAAAGTTGCTGCAGATATGGGATTCGACGGGATTGATCTTACAGTCAGGCCCGGCGGTCATGTTTTCCCCGAAAAAGTCGGGACAGACCTTCCGAAAGCTATGGAGAGTGTGAAAAAGGCCGGATTGAATATTTTCATGATAACAACCTCGATAACAAATGCTGACGATCCTTTAACTGACAAAATTCTGAGAACTGCCTCATCGCTTGGCATACGACATTACAGAACCGGTTACGGGTACTATGATAATTCAAAAAGTATCAGGGAAAACATCGGGACCATGAGGGAAAAACTTTCCAGGCTGGCAGTGATAAATGAAAAATATTCAGTAACAGGGGAGTACCAGAACCATTCTGGTGTTGCAGGCGCCGGAATATATTTCGGAGGCCCTCTGTGGGATCTTGCGTGGGTACTGAACGATATCGGCTCGGAATGGATTGGATCGCAGTATGATATCTACCATGCAATGATTGAGGGCGGGTATTCCTGGCCAGTAGACCTGAAGCTGATAGCACCATTCATTAAATCAATCGATATTAAGGATTTTATCTGGAGAATGGATCAGGGGAAATGGTCATCAGATACTGTTCCGCTGGGAGAGGGTATGGTAGATTTCTGGAAATATCTGGATTTAATAAAACAGCTGAATATCAGATGTCCGATTTCAATTCATTATGAATATCCTCTTGGAGGGGCTGAACATGGAGTTGCAACATTGACTATGAAAAGGGATGATGTTATTTCAGCTATGCGGAAAGATATTGTCACTCTTAAAGAATACCTTAAAAAGGCAAACCTTGTAATATAAAGAAGCCAGCATCCATAGCTGTAGTAGTTATCTACTGGTTTTATGTTTGAAAGTCAAAAAACAGGATGCTGGCTTTGCACGAGGTACGGGTATTGATACGATAATTGATCAATATTGTTTCGAAACCGGGGTTATAGTTCAGCAGTAATATTTTATTCAGGGGCAGATTACATTTACAAGGTTCCCGTTCCAGCAGTGCCAGTTTGTATCTCCGAAATTTGAAATGCTTCTGACCCTTCCGTTATGTGCTGAAGAATGCCATTCCACATCCATTTCTGAAAATGCCAGACCATTGAAAAAATAGATTGAATAATATGAATCAAAAGTCCCTGTAAGTTTGCCATATTCTATATTGCTTGTTTTAAACGGATCAGGATCTCTGTCATCACCCAGGCTCCTTATCCAGGTGTATTTGATAACACCCAATGTATTTCCGCTGAGTGTCCAGTCAATCTGAAGAGCTGGTTCATTAAACAGGGGACTGTGATTCAGTATCCATTGCCCTCCTGTGCCATCTGACTTGGATGTCCCTTCAAACCACAGGAATTCGGTAAACCCGCCGGTTCCTTCACCTGTGATGTACATTTTCCATTGAACATCGGATGACCTGACCTGACCGGTTAGCCTGGCCTTATAAGTCTTACCCGTTAAGCTGACTGAATAACTCCATTGCCAGGTTTTATCTTCTATATATACAGGAGTCCCGCCGGAAGCCAGTTTAAAGGTATAAACGGGTACGGCAAGTGTCCCGGTAACCATAGATCTGAAATACCCGGCAACGAGTGCTGCAAATTCCCAGTTACTGTTTTCAACCCCTTTCGAAGAATAAGCTGTTGCTGATTTATTTCCTGATTCAAAATTTCTGAAATCTATTGTCATTGATCCTTCAGGAGGCAGGGCAGGGGGGGTGTCTTTATCTTTTTTACAACTTGTCAGAAAGCTGATCAGAAAGATTGTTAAAAGGAGCGGGGTAAGGATTTTCTTCATTTCAGTAAAAGATTTTAGCCGCTATTTTATTATTACCTTATATGTATTTGATACTTTATCAACGGTTATGCGAAGGAAATATTCTCCGGGGGTAAAGCCATTAACATAGATATCATCATTGGTTGTCTGAATTTTTATTCATGCCTGATAGCTTCGACAGGCTTCAGGTCGGCTGCCCTTTTTGCAGGAAGGTAACCGAAGGTGATACCGACTATTACTGAGAAACTGAATGCAATGAATATTGAGTAAAGCGTGAGGGAGGTTTTAACTTCGGTAAGAAGGCCTATCCCCAGAGATAATATGATTCCAAGAAAAACTCCTGTCAGACCACCGGTTATACTTAAGGCCATTGCTTCTGTAACAAACTGACCCATAATATCAGATCTCCGGCCCCCGACAGCCCTTCTGATACCGATCTCCTGAGTTCGTTCCAGAACGGATGCAAGCATGATATTCATTATACCTATTCCCCCGACAATAAGAGAAATTGCTGCTATCGATGCCAGCAGAAGATTGTAGATACGGCTTTCGCGTTTCTCCTGTTCCATCAGCTCATAAGGGATAATAATACTGAAATCATCATTATTGAAATGACGTCTTGTAAGAATACTTTTGATTATGCCTGCAGATTCCAGCAGCCTTTCAGAGTTTTCCAGCCTGACAGCAACCTGTTTCAGTTCACTTAAAAGTATATTTGATTTTGGTATCCTTTTTCCGAAAGTTGAAAGGGGAATATACACATCATTATTCAGGTCGCGGGCTGCCAGTTCCCCTATAGTTTCAGTAAACAACGCCCTTGTTTTAAGGACACCCCTGACCTCAAACCACTGGTCCCCCAACCTGATATACCTGCCAAGAGGATCCTCATAACTGAAAAGTTCACGGGCAATATTAGCGCCCAGCACACAAACCTTGAGCTGCCTGTCATAATGAACAGTGTCAATAAAAGTCCCTCTTTCCACCCTGAAATTCAGTATACCGGTTATCTCAGGAGTAATACCGATTACAGTTGCCTTCGACGACTTGTCCTCATACATGGCATCAAGCTTTGCTTCAGCCTGAGGGCCGATTCCTTTTACTCCGGGTAAAATATCGCTGATTGCTTTTGTATCTCCCAGAGATAATCCCCTGGAAAATTTTGTCCTGACCTGTTCAAGTTCTGTATCAGTAAAGTCCTTATCACGGATAATTATATTGCTTACACCAAGATCCTGGTACTTTGCCATCGCCTGCTTTTTTGCACCTTCACCAATCGAAATCATGGCAATAACAGAAGCGGTTCCGAATATAATACCCAGCATCGTCAGAAATGACCTGAATTTATGATCACGCAATCCATAGAATGCGATCCTTATACTTTCTTCGATCTGCATAGCAATAGTTATTACCTGGTTAAAATATTTTCAGGAAGCGCAAGTCCCTGTCCCGCTCTCAGATCACCTGATACGACAGTATACATGTTGTTTGATGGTCCTGTATTAATTTCAGTCTTTCTTATTTTCCCTCTCTTTGAAATAAACAGATAGAAATGTTTATTTTCTTCAAGGATGCAGCGGGTAGGGACATATATTTCATTTTCCCCTTCATAGGTTATATATTCGCAACGTACAGTCATTCCGGGTTTAAGTCTCAGATCAGATTCAGAAATGGTTACTTCCGTCAGAAATACTTTCTTCGAATCCTGTTCAATACATACCCTGCTCAACTTGTTTATTACCCCATGAAAGGGAACAGAAGGAAGGGCATCCAGCCTGACAATAACCTTTTGTCCCTGTTTAATCATGCTTATATCATTTTCAGGAATAAAGCCATTAACTTTCATAGTTCTGATATCAGGGATCCTTGCAACGACGCTCCCCAGATATGCCTCATCACCAACCTTTATTATCTGACCTGTTCTGCTGCTGTTTGCAACGACAAAAATTCCATCGAGCGGACTGGATACTATCAGTTGATTCAGGGTTTTCTCTGCCGCTGACAGTTCATTTTCTTTCTGAATTATCTTAATTCTTTGAATCCGGTAATCGAGACTGTCGAGCTTAGGCTTCAGCATGAGGTTTCTCTTTATTTTATCAAGCTTTATTTCAGACTGTCTGAATTCAAGCTCTATAACTTTTCTTACTGCTTCCGATTCGAAAGCTGACTTATCGAGCTGCAGTTTTTTTATATCAAATGAAGCCTGCTCATTCCTCAGCTGTGCCCTGAGGTCCTGCATATTATTTAATATCTGTGCCTTAAGTTTGTTTGCAGAAGCGATTTCATTTTCAAGGGTTTCTCTTTTTTCAATTATATATTTCTGAACAGTTGAAGGGTCCACGCGGAAAACCGGATCGCCTTTCCTGACCTGTTTGCCGTGCTCAGCCAGTTCGATTATCTTAAAATTATATCCATAAACTGAATTGATTCTCGGCATAGTCAAAGTCGAAGCATTAACAGCCTGCAGTTCTCCCGTTTCAACTATCGATTGTGTGAATGGTCCTCTCAGGACCATATAACCGTTCTTTTTCTCTGTGTTACACGAAACAGCCACAGTGAGGAGTACCAATACAATAAGATTGTATTTCTGCTTATTATAGTATTGATCAATATATAAATTTATTTTTTTCATTTCCTGTTGCCCCTGTTTCGTATTTTACCCTGGTCCAGCGGTACTTCCTGTTTCATCAGACTTCTTTTCCTGAACTTCTTCCAGATTAAGGAAAGGATTGGAAAGAGCTATTACATCATTCTCTTCAAGACCTTCTTTAACAACAACATAATCAGCATTGACTGAACCTGTCTTTATGTTGTGGCGTTTAAAACCTGACCCCGATTTTATATAGACGTAATCTGTTCCCTGTTCATTGAATAGGGATTCAAGTGGGATGAAGAGTACATCAGGAATTTCGCTGACAATGATTTTGCAGCTTACAGTCAGCCCCGGGAGGAGGGTTTTGCTTTGGCCCTCTATCCGGATTTGTACAGGAAAGATCTTTATCTTTGATTTGTAATCAAGGTTCTGGGCAAGATTTGCAACATGTTCAACCTTACCTGTGTAAGAGGAATCCGAGTAAGCATCCGGCCGGATCTCAACTCTCTGGTCAGGCAGAACCTTTGAAATATCAACCTCATTGATTTTAACTTCTGCTCTCATCTGATCAAGATCAGGTAATTCAATCAATTTCGATCCGGAATAAGGCTGATCACCAACGCCCCATTTTTGCTGCGTGCTCCAGTTGTGTTCCTTAATGGCGATTCCGTTTGCGGGACTAACAACAAAAAGGCTGTTCATTGAGGTGTTTGCATCAGCCAGAGTAGTTTTAAGCTGGTTAATTGTCAGGGATTTCTGGAGTAGATCTTCCTTATGAATTATTTTTTTGTTCTCTATCTGTTCCTTTGCTCTGTCAAGGGCAATCGTGGCAGATTCCAGGCGAAGTTTAATCTCCTTTTTTGTTGCCTCCGGCTCATAAGTAGCTGTTTCGAAATTGATTCTGGCTATCTCCTGAGAGATCGCTGTCAGCTCAAGATCAGCTTCAAGATCCTCTATTTCCGACTGTTGGGAGGATCTTAGTTTCTCATACTCTGCCTTCGCTATATCGAGCTGTTGTTCAGCCTGAATAATAGCTCTTTTTATTTCGGAGGGATCAAAGATCATGAGAGTATCACCTTTTCTGACTTCTTCGCCATCTTCAACGATCCTGGCCAGTTTAAGTGATCCGTAGCGGTAAGAGATAGCGGGTGCCGTAATTGAGATTGAATTAACAGCCTGAACACTCCCCTGCTCGGTAAGCTCTTCAAGGAATGTTCCCCTCTTTACCGTAGTTACCTCTGTGTCAGCGGTATCTTTACCCCTGCAGGATACCTGTAAAACCAATAAAAGGATAATTACTCTTCTTGTCATCAGAATCCATGTTTATTTATTTTTAAGTCTGTTGATTGTATCTTTACCGGACATCAGATTTCCGGGAGGTTCCCGCAGAGCAATAGTTTCATCACCCTCAAGGCCTGAGGTTATTATTGTAAAAGAACTTCCTGATGTCCCTGTCTCAATTCTGACAGGAACAAATCCCTTCTTCTGTTTTACATAGACCAGTTTTGCGCTGTCTTTTTCGAAAATGGCCAGTGTAGGAACGAAAAGAGTATCTTTTACCTCATTTAAGATGATCTCGCAACCTGCACTGAGTCCGGGTTTCATTTTTAAATGACAACTGTCAACATCAATAATTACCTCAAAGGATTTCACCTTTGAACCTGAATACCTTTGAGTCATGCTTGCCGACAGGTTTTTCCGGTTTATTTTACCTGTTGTCTTAAGCTTTTCAGCCGCATTTACTGTTATATAAACCTTTTGTCCTTTCTCAATATTTCTGAAGTCGGCTTCAGCTACATCGGCAGAGATTTGCATTTTGCTGAGATCAGGGAACTGAAGTACGGGTGTTCTGCTTAAAAAAATTACACTTCCTTCTCTGACCGGACCTCCGAATGATCCTGTTCCCGTTGGACTGCTGATCATAAACATGGGGGATACGGTTCTCATTACTATCCCATCTCTCTGTGCAATAAGGGTCAATGATGCTATCTGATCAGCATAAGTCCGGGCATTCATCTGTTCCTGAATGATCCTTGCTCTCTTTTGTCTTATGTCATTTTCACCAATCAGTCGTGTCGCTGCAAGCTTTCTCTCTGTCTTCTTTTTTTCAATCAAAGCTTTCTTTATCTCAAGTTGCAGAAGTTCAGATTGTACCCCTGATGCAAACTTCATCTGCAAAGAATCGAGAGAGGAAATTTTAAGCTGAGCTTCACTGGTTGCCAGCTGGGCTTCAAGAAGAGCAAGGTTCATCTTATTATCAGCTTCTGACTTTTTCAGTTCTGCTTCAAGAGTTTCAATTGATATAAGAATTTCTTTGTACCTCGACAATAATTCAGTAACAGTCAGAACACACAGGGTATCTCCCTTTTTCACAAAGGAGCCATCTCTGGCAAGCTTTACAATTGTCATCTGGCCGAAAGTGCTTGGAGGTGACATGACAGGTGTGCTTACCACTGCCTGCACAGTTCCGGTAATATTTATTCTATCGGAATAATCAGATCTTTTTAGCCGGTAGGTTAGTATATTATTATCAGTTTTACCGTTGCAGGCAACAAGGCAAACCATGAATAGCGTGGGAATATATCTTACAACTCTCATCCCGGGGGTAAACGAAAATAAACATCAACCTTAATAAACCTTTATAAACTATTATATTATAAAGATTTAGTCAATCTAAATATGGATTTAAAGACTGAAATACAATATAAAGTTAAACAAAATTAACTAAAAAGGTAGTTTAAGAGGAAAATTCTTTTATTAGTACAGGACAATAATTGTATCAGGTTGATTAAATTTTGAGTATCTTTGTGGGCTTTTAATAAAATCATGGAAAGAACAAAAAATCTTAAACCCGCAGTCAAAATGAAATACGTGCGGATTGATCACAAAACAGTTATTGAGATTCCTGCTGATGTACCGGACAATGTTGCCCGTGAACACTATCTGAAGAACAGGGGATTGAATAATCCGAATACGAAGAAATCTCTGGTTATTAACTGATCAGAGCTCATCCGGACCTTTTTTTTTTTTTGATCCGGCCGTATAAAAAAAGCATTTGCGGCCATTCTCATTTCTCTGCGGAATAATTTCACCGCAGATCATTTATTGCATGGATCTGATCCGTCTGTAAAGGCAGTCCTTTTATTGCTCTTACTGAATACCTGCAATGAAGTCCTTGCTGTCTTCCACCTTCGGCAATTTCAGCAGGAATTTCTGGCGGGCAACTTCATCAGGGACATCAGCCCTTTTTTCAATCCAGGTATAATTATTGATCTGAATGAGCTTTCTTGGCCCTGATTGTACTATGGGTTTTCCTTTCTTCATAAATAAAGATTTATGAGATAATTTAACTTCACATCTGACTATAGCTTGTACTGCAGTACGACCAAAAATAATAAAGAATACTAAATAAATGAAGAATCACTTATTAACATATTCTGTCCCTTTATAAACAGCAGGTGCCCGGGAAGAATTAATTTATTCTCCTGTGGGTGATCGGATCTTGTATTATCAGATGGTATTTTGAGCAGGGATCCGGTCTTGGTCTTATCAGGAATGATTTTTCGTATGGAGATGGCATCATACGGTGTTTTGAGTAAAATCTTTGAGCCCCCGGGTAAACCTCTTTCGCTTCTGCTATTGTGAAATCACGGAATGATCTTATTTCCGGAGAGTATTCAAAAACGGTATCTCTCCCTGATCCACGAGAGGGAGGAATTATTGTATCAATTAAAGTATCAGGATTAATAAGGTCACAATTAATAGCTGTTGCGGGGAATTCAGGTATCCCTCCGGGAAAAATATCAATCTTTTTCTGCTCTGTGGTTCCGGGAAAATTCTGTCCGCTTTGTCCTGTTAATTGTAAGGAAAGAATGAGAAGAACAGCCGGAAGGAGAAAATTTATTTTCATGGCAGGTAAATTATGACCTCTTTAGTTCTGTTTATTTTACCACAAAAATCATTCCGGATCAATAAATTACAGCAATAATTATGTTAATTAACATTTGTCCCTGCTTTTACAATAAAAAATTTTTCAAATTATCCCGTAAACATGAAAATAAATTTGACTTCGGTCTTTTAATAGTGTAAATTTATAGAAGAATTAAAAGGTTACCAACCAGGATTTAAACCAGCCAGCCCAAATTTTCGATTCAATTACCAAATCAGGTTAGGAGTAGTTACATAGAGTTACAGGGCTGGCTTTTTTTATTCACTCAATCTCAAATGCGATAACCAGATTATCCTGCCTGCTTATTCCATAGATTATCTTCCTGGTTTTTTCAGAATTGTCAAAAGCAATACCCTGACCGTAAACCGGCGTTTCAATTGTTTTTATATGCTTCAGGGCGAAGCCGGACCGGGGAAGTTCCATTACGTATATTTCCGGTCTGTCGTGCCCTGTACAATATAATTTTCCATCCCTGCCAAAGGCAGCTCCGGAATTGCTTTTTGGCGTAAACAATTTTATAATACTTTCAGGAAATGTCCATGATTCTATCCTCTGCCATTTTTTGTTGAATTTCACAACTGACGTCCACCGCGTGTCTTTCCCCTCGCTTGATCCCGATCCGGTATAATGTGCAAATCCGGCAAACCAGTATCCTTTGTGCCTGTCTATCCAGGTCAGTGAACCTGTATAAATGCCAAAACTATGATTTCCGATATGCTTCAGCGAAGAAGCATCAAAGATCTCTACCGATCCGGCCATGGGAGAATCAGGATAATTTGATGAGGCACAATATAATCGGCCTCTGATGACAACCCCGCTGTTCAGATGAGATATCCCTTCCTTTGTTCCGTCCCATTTTGCTGTAAGCACCCCATCTTCTTTACTATGCTTTGTGATGGTGCTGTTGTTGATAACATAGAAATTTGTCCTGTCCACAGCTACGGCCTGCTTTGCTTCCGCGACTTCAAATTTCTTTATCATATCATCTTTCTGGCCGGATGACGAAAAGAATATAAAAAAGACTGCAAGAATGGGTAAAAGCGATCTTATCATAGCAAGTGAAATTTGAACAATTTGACAAAATACAAATATAGTTTTATTAACGATGGTTAAAATTTGACGATACCTCCATTTTAATTGACAAAAAACTGATTAGTAATAAGTTGAAATTTAAAGGAATGCCTATTTTTATAGTTTGCTTTGTCATAAAGGAAGGTTTTACCATCCTGTATGTGACGGTTTAAGAAGTAACTAATTGAACAAAAATCGATTAGATACAAAATTTCATCAGATTTCTGCAAAATGACAATACCAAAAAATAATATACCAAAACAGAAACTTCTCCGGGGCCTGATTATATTATTTTTTTTTATTTCCGGTACTTTTTTACACGCTCAAAGTCAGAGTTTCAGATTAAGCGTTCAGAATATTGTCCAGCCGGATACCAGGACCCTTGAGTTTGATGTTTTCCTTCAGAATACCGATCGGTCTCAAAGTTTTGAGTTAGCCAGCTGTCAGTTTGGATTTCTTATGAATTCGCTTGTTTACACCGGAGGGAACCTTTCTGCCAAAATTGATAATACTGGTTCCGGACTGAATGATAACCAGCAGTTCACAGTGAAGCCTGTTGTTGAGAACAAGCTTTCAGGATATCCCGACCGGACACTTGTCAGGCTGGCTGCAACACCCAAGGTCTCAAACCAGGGAACAATTATTTCTACGATCGCACCGGGGACCTTGCTGACACATTTTATTCTTACCAGCTCTGTTGATTTTAAAGTTAATTCCACCCCTGATCTGATCTTCATCTCAAACGATGCCTCATCTCCGCTTTTCCCGACCAAAGTTGAGGTATTTCTACTTTATTGGGGTTCAATAAAATACAAAAAACAGTTGATTGTAACTCCCGGAGTCAATGCCCTGGTAAATGAAAACCCGGTTCTCAACCCAATGGATTTACCATTGATTTTTCAGGTTACAGGGACAGGATCTTATTGTCAGGGGACCGAAGGTCTTGCGGTTGGGCTTGATGGATCGGAGACAGGGGTTAAATATACCCTATTCAAAAACGGAATTCCTCAGGAACCATCAATTGAAGGCACCGGGAGGGAAATTTCATTCGGCAATCAGCTTAGCGGAACATACACTGTTACAGCAGCCAACCAGGCCGGAATGACCGGGATGAAAGGAAGCGCAATTATTACAGAAAACCCTTCACCTGGTCCTCCTGTTCCGGGTACTATAACGCATCCGACATGTGATTTATCAACTGGTGCTGTGGTTATTAACGGTCTGCCGGAGGAGGGTCCGTGGACATTATTGAGAGATCCCGGTAATGTCAGTGTTCCGGGAACAGGCAGCACTACAACTGTTTCTGAAATACCCCCGGGAACATACAGCTTTAAAGTCATTAATTCATCCGGATGTATTTCATTGCCATCAGTTAATGTTACAATAAACGATGCCCCGCCTTTGCCTGCAGTTCCTGAAGTTTCTGTCAACTGCTCGGCAGGATTCGGGAAAGCTGTTGTGACAGTTACATCTCCCGTCGGGGATGGGCTGGAATACAGGCTTGATGACGGGATATTTCAGATAACACCAATCTTTATTCTGGTTGCCAACGGAAATCATACAATTACAGTCAGAAATTCAGAAGGATGTACAACAACAGGACTATCTTTTGAAATAGCCTGCGGATGTGCCAATCCTCCGGTTGTTATACCAGGTAGTCTCACCGGTGTTACCTGCGGAACAACTATTATAACTGTAACAAATAACAGGTTTGGTGGTGGTGCAACGAGTGTTTCAATTACGGAGAATGGTGCAGGAACAGTTATTCCTGCATCTACAAATACAACGCCTTTCGATTTTGTATATATACCGGCAGTTTCAGATATCGGTAAAACGGTTATAATAACAATAACCACAAACAACCCTGACGGAGCTCCATGCGAACCCGCATCAGCTGAATATACTTTGACAGTCAGTCCTGCTCCTGCACCTCCTGTCCCCGGTGTAATAACTCAGCCCACATGTGCAGTTCCGACGGGAAGTGTAATTCTTTCGGGACTTCCTGCTTCCGGAACCTGGGAATTGACAAGGGATCCGGGAAATGTGATAATAACAGGTACGGGAACCAGTACAACAATAGCAGGGCTCAATTCCGGGACCTATACTTTTAAGGTAAAGAACTCGTCAGGATGCGTATCAGAGTCTTCTTCCAATGTTACAATCCAGTCACAACCCCAGACTCCTGCCGCCCCTGTTCCCGGAACAATAACCCAGCCGACATGTACCGTTCCTTCAGGAAGCGTTATGCTTAGCGGATTACCTCAGCCCGGATCATGGACTGTTACTGCTTCTCCGGGAGGAATAACAAAAAGGGGAGAAGGGCCCACTACAACTATTACAGGCCTTTCTGCAAATACTTATACATTTACAGTAACAAATGCAAACGGATGTGTTTCCCAACCGTCTTCGAATGTTATAATCCAGCCACAACCCCTGACTCCTTCTCCTCCGGTTGCCGGGACCTTAACACCGCCTTCCTGCACAGTGCCGACAGGGAGCATATTACTTACAGGATTACCTTCACAGGGAAGCTGGACTATCACACGTTATCCGGGAGCAGTAAAATTAAATGGTTCGGGAACAAGCCGGAATATTACAGGTCTTCTGCCGGGGACATACTATTTCACAGTCACCAACGCATCAGGATGTACATCACCCCAGTCAGGGAATGTTATAATCCCCGTTCAGCCGTCCACTCCTGCGGCACCTGTTATCGGCCAGATAACTCAACCCACTCTTACAGTTGCCACGGGAAGCGTTTTGCTTACCGGTCTGCCCCCATCATTCCAATGGAGGCTTACAAGGTCACCGGGAGGAATAGTTACAACCGGTTCGGGTTCATCAGTAACAGTTGCAGGTCTTGAGCCCGGAACTTATACTTTCACGGTGACAAATCCGGAAAACTGTACCTCTCCGCCTTCGGCCGCTTTAATCATCAATGAACAACCAGGACCTCTGAATTTCGTGATCACCGACCCTCCGACAATTTGCTCAACAACTACTGTCGATCTGACCAGTCCGTCAATTACTGCCGGTTCGGATGAGAACCTTACATATTCTTACTGGATCGACGATTCAGCTTCAGAACCTCTGCACAATCCGACAGAAGTATCTGAAGGAACATACTATATCAAAGGAACACTTACAATTGATGAAAATACTGATTATTTCGCCATAAAACCTGTTAATGTGACCGCTGACCAAATGCCCGTTGCCGATGCAGGTCCGGATCAGGTCCTGATATATACTTTTGAAACAACAATGGACGCATTGCCCTCAGAATATGGGACAGGTGTGTGGTCAGTATTATCCGGCAGCGGAAATTTTTCTGATAATAGCGATCCGAAAACAGAAATGACAAATCTTTCATTCGGCAGGAATGATTTCCTGTGGACGGTTACAAACGGGGTTTGCCCCAAAGCTACCGATGAAGTTATAATAGTTGTGGAGGACCTAATTATACCTTCACTTATAACACCTGATATGGACGGGAAGAATGATTATTTCATCTTACGTGGGATCACTTCCCTTGGAAAAACAGAACTGGTGATATTCGACAGGAGAGGAGCAAAGGTTTACTGGAATAAGAATTATGACAATACCTGGAACGGTATTGACTATAAAAGCAACCCTTTGCCCGACGATACATATTTCTACGTTATCAAGACAGAAAGCGGCAAATCAATGAGCGGGTTTGTTGTAATCAGAAAATAACCTACGTATTAAAATACGTATTAAAAAACGTATTTTAATACGTTGCCATGAACAACAATCAACAATATAATCCAAATTTACACCATCGGAATTCTATCCGTATGAAAGGATACGATTATTCTCATGCTGGTTTATATTTTATTACGATTTGTTGCCAGGATAGAATACACAGATTCGGTTATATCGAAAATGATGAAATGGTTTTAAATGAATATGGCAAAATCGCATATGAGGAATGGACCAATTTGACCACGCGATTTCATTTTTTTGAATCAGATGTATTTCAAATAATGCCAAACCATATTCATGGTATCATTGTTTTGAACAACGTAGGGGCAACCCTTGCGGTTGCCCAAACAGGGCAACCGCAAGGGTTGCCCCAACGGCAACCGCAAGGGTTGCCCCAACGGCAACCGCAAGGGTTGCCCCAACAGGTGGGGGCAAGCCCCGCCCCTACGATTGGCAACATTGTTGGTGCGTACAAATCAATTGTGGCAAATGCCTGTTTGGATATATATAAATCCAAAAATGAAATAATGGGAAAATTTTGGCAACGTAATTATTGGGAACACATTATTCGAAATGAAAAATCCTATCGAACCATTTCGGATTACATAATCAACAATCCGCGAAAATGGAATGACGATAAATTTAATTTTCAGAAATGACGGGGATGAATCTGAATTGAATCTAAAGTACCCGGAGCCGGGATCGAACCGGCACAGCATTGCTGCCACTGGTGTTTGAGACCAGCGCGTCTACCTATTCCGCCATCCGGGCAGTATTAGTCATGCAGTCGTGCAGTCATGCAGTCGTGCAGTCTTGCTTTGCCGGCCGAAGCTTTGGCGAAGGCTGGCAGTCT
>CAZWUB010000069.1:0-17920 GCA_964637415.1 uncultured Rikenellaceae bacterium | reverse complement strand
CCGACCCTCCCGACTTTTCAGTCGGGATGCTCTGAACCAGCTGAGCTAATCGCCCCAGGAAAGTATTTTAAAGAACAGCCGACCCTCCCGACTTTTCAGTCGGGATGCTCTGAACCAGCTGAGCTAATCGCCCCAGGAAAGTATTTTAAAGAACAGCCGACCCTCCCGACTTTTCAGTCGGGATGCTCTGAACCAGCTGAGCTAATCGCCCTGAAAAGAGACTGCAAATATATTATATTTTTCTTACTGCCAAAAAATATTTTTTATCCCTTCTTTTCAGATTGAATCTGAAAGCAAAACCATTTATAAATGAAACATATTAACAAATCATTGTAATATGTTGAAAACAGTCTGAAAATCTGATGTTACTGTTGAACAAAATTTGCTTACATTCGCTTAAATTTTTGTGAAGTCAGTCCTGAAAACCTATTGCTTATAAGATAAATAAGTAAGCATCGTGTAGTTATTTATTTGATATATTGGATGTTACTTCTGATACGAAAAACTGAACCTGATCGTTATGAAACCTGAAAGTATTGTTTCATTTCTTAAATTAATTTTTAGCTTTTTATCTGATTGTTTCCCTCTTTGTGTTTTATCAGAAGAGGAAACCGAATCATCACCAAAATTCCGGAAACTGAATTTTGCCAGATTATCCTACCTGCCGGCGCTCATGATCCTGTTCCTGAGCTCACCTGTTATCAATAATCAGGTTTATGGCCAGGGATGCAATCCTTTACTCAGAGGTTGTCCGGGTGATATCGTGGTATATGTACAGCCCGGGACCTGTGGTAACAATGTAACATGGACTCCTCCGGTGATGACAGGTCCATGTCCCGGATATACAGTAACCGGTAATTTCAATCCCGGTGATTATTTCAACTCCGGAACAACTCAGGTTGTCTATTATTCATGGTTCGGTACAGAAAAGAAAGATTCCTGCAAATTCAATGTTATAGTTGTTGATAACCAGAAACCGGTTGTTAACTGCAAGGATATAAGTCTTTACCTTGGTCCGGCAGGAAATGCCACGCTGAAAGCTTCTGACATTGATAATGGGTCCTCTGATAACTGTTCTCTTGTCCTCATACCGGGGAGAACCAATTTCACATGCGCTGATGCAGGACTCACAATTCCGGTTGTTTTGACCGGAACCGATCCTTCAGGAAACAGTTCAACATGCACAGCACAGGTAACTGTAATGGATACAACACGTCCGGTGATCATTACAAAGGAATTTGAACTTCTTCTTGATAATTCAGGATCCGGAACCATACAAGCATCGGATATAGATAACGGGACCTATGATAATTGTGGTCCGGTAACTTTATCAGTCACTCCAACAAATTTTTCCTGTAGTGATCAGGGTTTTGAAACAGTTACATTTACTGCAACTGATTCCAACGGAAATACTGCTGTTTCAAACGTTCGGATTGCAGTTGTCTCGTCACTTAAAATTAACAGTGTCTCCCTCAGCAACTGCGATGCTGCCGGAACATATGCTCTTTTCAACTCTACTGTTACAGGAGGTTCCGGTTCTTATACTTATTTCTGGGACTGCCTTAATGATGCTGTTAATCCTTTTGTTAAAGCAATTGTTTTTTACCCTTTTGTAACATTCGTCAATACGAGTACGGAAATTACTCCCTTCTTTAATAACAATATCCCTGACGGGACCTATACGATCCGGCTGGTCGTAACTGACGGGAACGGTTGCCGGGACACATCTGAGATGATGATTGTGAAGAGCGGACCTGTTTACAGCAATATAGTCAGGAGACATTCAACAGCCTGTGAGGGTTCGACTGTGACATATACAGTTAATCCTGATCCGGTTGCCACATTCGACTGGAATGTGACCAATGGTACTATTCTTTCATCTCCACCCTATACAAATACGATTGATGTTCTGTGGAACCTTGGGGTAACAGAGGGAGTAGTAGTTTCAACCCTTAACAAGACCAACATGATAGGAGATCCATGTTCATCGACTGTAATTGATACGGTAGCAATTGATCTTCTTCCGCCTCCGGTCTTTGTTAATCCGGCTCCAACCGTTTGTGCCGGATCTGAAATCACATACACATTGACAATGCCTTATTCCGAATATGAATGGACTGTAACGGGAGGAGCAGTTGTTGCAGGAGGATCAGGATTCAATTTCGTTAAGATTAGATGGAATTCAGTTCCGGCAGGAAGGGTTAATGTTGTTGTAAGAACCGGAGCAGACTGTTCAGCATCGGCATATACAGATGTTTCAATCAACAATCTTTCGGGAAGCATTACCTCGGTGACAGATATTACATGTAATGGTGCAATGAATGGAATGGTAACGGCAGAAGCTGCGGCGGCGACGGGTGTTGCGCCGTATACTTACTCTCTTGACGGTGGTGCAGACCAGTCTTCAGGCAGCTTCACAAATATTGGTCCGGGTACACATATTGTTACTGTACGCGACGCGATCCTTTGTACCTATGATTTGAGTTTTACAATCACACAGCCTCAGTTACTTATTGCAACAGCATCAAAGACAGATGTTGCCTGCTTCGGTGATCTTACAGGAAGTATCAGCGCTGCAGCATCAGGCGGTACTCCGCCATATGAATATAATCTTAACGGAGGATCATACCAGGCAACGGGGATCTTCAGCGGACTGCCGGCAGGTCTTCATACCCTTACCGTAAGGGATGGAAATTCATGTTCCTTTGTACTTAAGATAGATATCACCCAGCCGGATGCCCTGACAGGATCGGCAGCGGTTTCTGAAGCGATCAAATGTCATGGAGGTACGGCCACCGTGACTCTTACAGGAGGAGGTGGAACACCACCGCTCTCTTATACATTCAACGGTGTAAGCAATACAACAGGAATCTTTACCGGTATAACCGCCAAAACCGGGTATGTATGGAGTATAACCGATGCAAACGGCTGCGGCCCTTTTACCGGATCACTTGACGTAACCGAGCCTGCTGTACTGACCGGTTCTGCAGCTGTTACAACAGCAATCAGTTGTAACGGAGGAAGTGCAACAGTTACGCTGACAGCTTCGGGAGGAACAGCTCCTTTATCCTTTACATTCAACGGGGTCACAAATACAACTGGGATATTTTCAGGTATTCCGGCAGGTGCCGGCTATGCCTGGAGTATTACTGATGCAAACAATTGCGGACCGGTAACCGGCAGTCTCAATGTGACACAACCGTCAATAATAACAGGATCTGCATCAGTTACAGTTCCTGTCCCTTGTAACGGAGGAACAGCTACAATCAGAATAATCGGAGGAGGAGGAACAGCTCCCTTATCTTTTACCTTTAACGGGAACACAAATACCACCGGAATTTTTACGGGAATAACCGCAGGAAACGGATATACATGGAGTGTTAATGATGCCAACGGATGTGCCCCAGCAACAGGTGCCATTGATGTAACGCAACCGGCAGTTATTACAGGTTCTGCAGCGATCACATCTCCGGTATTGTGCTTTGGAGGAACAGGTGTTGTAACACTGACAGGCGGTGGTGGCACTTCACCATTATCATATACATTCAATGGTGTGACCAATACAACAGGTATATTCAGCGGAGTAAGTGCAGGAACAGGATATATATGGAGTATAACAGATGCCAACAGTTGTAATCCTGTCACAGGGGCCATTGACATGCCACAACCGGCAGCAATCACAGCATCTGCATCAGTAACATCGGCGATAACATGTTTCGGAGGTACTGCAACTGTAACAATCCTGGGATCGGGAGGCACAGCACCATTATCATATACATTTAACGGAGTTACTAATTCAACAGGAGTATTTGCAGGAATAGCAGCCGGTGCAGCTTATTCATGGAGCGTAACCGATGCAAATAACTGCGGACCGTTTACAGGTACTCTGGCTGTTACCCAGCCTGCTCTTCTGACAGGTTCGGCTGCAGTAACAACACCTGTGCCATGTTTTGGGGGGAATGCAACAGTAACTCTGACTTCAGCAGGGGGTACAGCTCCCGTTTCATTTACTTTCAACGGAGTGACAAATACGACAGGTATATTCACCGGCATTCCTGCAGGAACCGGATATGCATGGAGCATTACCGATGTATCAGGCTGCGGACCGGTGACAGGTTCACTGAATGTAATTCAGCCACAGCCAATAACAGGTTCAGCAATAGTGACAGTACCGGTCCCGTGTAACGGAGCTACAGGTATGGTAAGGATAACGGGTGCAGGCGGTACAGAGCCTTTATCATACACACTTAACGGTATCACGAACACAACAGGAATATTTACAGGAATAGCTGCAGGGACTGGATACTTTTGGAGTATCAGTGATGCCAACGGATGTACTCCTGCTACCGGCACCATTGATGTAACCGAACCAACTCTCCTTACAGGTTCTGCAGCTGTTACAGCTGAAATAGTATGTTACGGGGGTACGGCAACGGTTTCCCTTTCAGCTTCGGGCGGTACAGCACCAATTTCATATACATTCAACGGAGTAACAAATACTACCGGAGTTTTTGCTGGAATAACGGCCGGAACCGCTTATCCGTGGAGTATCACGGATGCTGCAAATTGCGGACCGGTAACAGGTGCTCTTGATGTACTACAGCCTGCACAGCTTAATGCTTCAGCTGTTGTGTCATCAGTAGTTGCATGTACCGGCGGTACAGCAACAGTTACCATCACAGCAACCGGCGGTACAGCACCTCTGACATTTACTTTCAACGGAATAACGAATTCGACCGGAATCTTCACGGGTATAGCTGCAGGACTAAACTATCCATGGAGTGTTGATGATGCAGCTGCCTGCGGACCAGTAACAGGAAGTCTTAACGTTACTGAACCTTTACCGGTAAATGGTTCAGCCTCGGTATCGACACCTGTTCCCTGTAACGGGGGAACGGCAACTGTTACTCTAACCGGGAATGGAGGTACACTGCCATATTCATTTACTTTCAACGGAATACCAAATACAACAGGTGAGTTCACCGGAGTTACGCCCGGAACCGGTTATCAATGGATTGTCAATGACGCCAATGGCTGCGCTCCTGCATCGGGAACAATTGATGTAACAGAACCGGAAATAATAACGGGTTCAATTTCAGTATCTTCACCAATTATTTGTAACGGAGGAACTACAACAATAACCCTTTCCGGCAGCGGAGGCACAGCCCCTCTTGTTTATACATTCAATGAAATAAGTAATTCCACAGGTATATTCACAGGTATAACTGCCGGAACTGCATATCAGTGGAGTATAACGGATGTGAACAGCTGCAGCCCTGTTACCGGAGTTATTGATATTCCGGAACCGCCACCTCTTGTGATTACAATTACATCTCAGAATAATGTTACTGTAATTGGAGGAAATGACGGAAGTCTCACTGCTGAAGGTTCGGGAGGCACTCCTCCGTATTTGTACCGGCTTAACAATGGAAGTTTCCAGGTTTCAGGAACATTCAGCAACCTCATCGCAGGAAATTATACAGTCACAGTTCAGGATGCTGCCCTCTGTGAAGATTTTGAAAATTTAACAATTACAGATCCCAGCGTACCTCTTTCAGGTGCTGAGGTGTCAAAAAATCCTGTTTCATGCTTTGGTGGAAATAACGGGAGCTTAACTGTTACGGGTATTGCCGGTATAGCTCCATATGAATACAGCCTTAACGGAGTAGACTACCAGTCTTCCGGTACTTTTACCGGTCTTACGGCAGGGACGTATATAGTAACTATCAGAGATGCCAAACCGACTACATTCCCTGTAACTGTTGTTATAACTGAGCCTGAAACAGCTGTGTCGGTAATTGCCACAGGGATAGATAACCTTTGTAATGGTGATAATACAGGTGGGGTTATTGCAGTAGCAACCGGTGGTACAGAGCCTTATGAATTTTCGTGGAACAGCTCACCGGTTCAAATGAATGATACAGCCTTTAATCTGCCGGCAGGTACTTACCAGGTTACGGTGACCGATGCCAACGGGTGTAATGCAGACGACGAGGTAACGATTTCGGGGCCACCAGCAATTGTAATCAGCGTATCTTCCACCGAAGCTGATTGTCCTGATACAAATGACGGTTCGATTAACCTCACGATATCGGGAGGCACGGCGCCATATAATTTCTTCTGGGAGGATGGTAATACCTCTCAGAACAGGACAGAATTGCTGCCGGGTAATTACAAGGTCACGGTGACAGATGCCAACGGATGTCCGGCTATGACAACTGCCACTGTCGGGTTTATCGGAACTTTTGGTTGCGTTGAAATTCCGCAGATCATTACTCCCAATAACGATGGTTTTAATGATGAATGGAGGATAAGGAATATAGATCTTTATCCGCAGGCAGAAGTGCTTGTTTATTCCCGCTGGGGCAAGCTGGTGTATAAATCGCGGAATATTTCGGCCGACCCTTGGGATGGCAGGTTCAATGGGAGCCTGATGCCGACCGATTCTTATCATTATATCTTATACCTGAATGACGGATCCAAACCACGTTCAGGTGTAATAAGCATAATAAGGTAAACAGGGATATTATGAAGACAGTATATATGAAATTTATAAGATGTTTTCTTCTGCTGGCTGTTATTATTTCATTTTATGATGAAGTGTCTGCACAGCAGGTTCCGATGTACAGCCAATACATCATGAACGGATATCTTGTGAATCCTTCTTTTGCCGGCAGGGACGGTTATTCCACTGTAACACTGACTGCCAGGGAACAGTGGATGGGACTGGCGCAGAATCCTGCCACTTATGCAGCCAGCTTCCAGACACGGATATTGAGAAACAGTTATATTTCAAAATCCACAACAGTAAAAAAGAAACTGGTCAGACCATCAAAAGGAAGCAGAGTAGGAGTAGGAGGGTATCTTTTCAGTGATAATAACGGTATAATGAGACGCACAGGTCTTCAGGCCATTTATGCTTACCATATCAGCCTTGGTAAGACCGAAGGTTACCGGAGTAATCTATCATTCGGACTTGCCCTGTCGGCATACCAATTTGCGGTAAATACAGATAACCTGATCTATGATATTGACGATCCTCTTCTGAATACTTACGACAGATCGGTATTTATTCCGGATTTTAATTTCGGGACCAGCTATACAACATCGAGATATTATATAGGATTTGCAATGACGAACCTTTTTCGCGGATCACTTCTTTTCAACAGTGCTGATGATTCGAGAAGGAGTGGCGAGCTGGGACATTATTATCTGACTGGCGGTATCAAGTTCCCTCTCACGGAAAACTGGCTTCTGGAACCTTCTGCATATATCAAATCATCTGATATGATCTTTAAGGCGGTACAGATGGACCTTACAGCAAGAGTTTATTATAAGGAAGATTACTGGGCCGGACTGTCGTGGAGAACAAATGACGCACTGATCCTTCTCCTTGGACTTAAATATGACAGGTTCTGGTTTGCTTATGCCTTTGATTTTACGCTGACTGATATACGGAGGCAGAGTATCGGAACCCATGAGCTTACGGTGGCAATCAAGTTCGGGGAAAGTGCAAGAAGATATCGCTGGATAAACGCTTTCTGAGAAAAATGCTGTAAAATATATGTCAAATGGTATCGTGATAAAAATAGCCGGTACCCTTTCGCTGCTGTTTCTGTTTACGGGTGAGGTATTTCCTCAGTTTGCCGATGGGCAGACTGTAAAGATTATGTTTTATAATGTTGAAAATCTATTTGATATCTATGATGATACTGCCACGGATGACAATGAGTTCCTTCCCGGCAGTGACAGAAGATGGAATTTCAGGAGGTATGAAAGAAAGATAGATGCACTGTATAAGACAATTACAGCCGCAGGTGAATGGTCACCACCGGAAGTAATTGGCCTTTGTGAGGTGGAGAACCGGAAAGTGCTGGAGGATCTGGTTTACAGGACAAATCTTTCAAAATATAATTATGACATCTTACATGAGGATTCCCCCGATCCGAGAGGAATTGATGTCAGTATGATTTACAGGAAAGATTTTATTGACATTGTGAACTGGTCTTGTTTCCCGCTTGAAAGTGTTAATGGCAGTGAGGTTGCAACAAGGAGTATAATGTATGTAAAGTTCCTTGCCGGAGGAGATACAATACATTTGTTCATAAACCATTGGCCTTCAAGACGCGGAGGAGTGCTGGCAGGAGAGTCACTTCGGGAGAGTATTGCAGAGATGCTGAGAAGTAAGATCGATTCTCTGGCATTTGCAGACGGCAGCCATGTGAAGGTCATTATAATGGGTGACCTTAATGCCACACCTGCCGATGATGTCGTTCAAAGGCTTTCAGAACCGTACAGATCGGGTTTAACGATTGTAAATTTTACCGGGAATCATTGTAATTCAAAAGGCACCTACAGATACCGGGGGATATGGGAAATGATTGACCAGATACTTGTATCCGGCTGGTTACGTGATTGTACTAAGGGTCTCTGTACTGACCAGGGAATGTTCAGTGTATTTGAAGCCGGATTTTTGCTGAAGAAAGATCCGGTCTACCCTGGCCTGAGTCCTTTTTCAACATACAAAGGATACAGCTACCAGGGAGGGTTCAGCGATCACCTTCCGGTTATGCTGTTACTTAAAGTCAGATAAGAGAATTTACAGGAGATAATCCCAGTTCTTTCCCTTTTTCGAGCATCAGGTTTCGGGCAGCTTCATGCTCATTGGGTATAATTCCTTCGAGGATGGCTTCCCTGATTGCATTCTTTATTATACCTACCTGCTTCCCGGGTCTGATGCCGAAAGTTTTTATTATCTCCTCACCGTCAACAGGAGGCTGAAAGTTCCTGAGTGCATCTTTCTCCTCAATTTCCCTGAGTTTTTCTCTGACAACACCGAAATTTTCGAGATGCATGCTCTTTCTTTTCTCATTTTTTGAAGTGATATCAGCTTCGCAAAGGAGCATAAGATCGTCTATATCATCGCCGGCTTCAAAGAGAAGCCTTCTGACCGCCGAATCGGTTATCTCTTCCTGCGAAAGAGCAATGGGCCTGAGGTGAAGATCTACAAGTTTACGGACATATTTCATGTTCTCATTCAGCGGAAGCTTAAGCTTACGGAAGAGATCGGGTATCATTTTGGAACCTTTAAATTCATGTCCGTGAAATGACCACCCTGTTCCGGGAGTATATTTTTTGGTCAGTGGTTTGGCAATATCATGCAGCAGGGCTGCCCATCTTAACCACAGATTTTGTGTTTTCAATGAGATATTATCCAGAACCTCGAGTGAGTGAAGGAAATTATCCTTATGGGCTTTCCCTCCCTTTTTCTCAATCCCCTTCAGATTATCAAGCTCCGGGAGAATTATTGCCAGCAGTCCCGACTTCTCCAGCAGGAGAAATCCCTTTGAGGGCCTGTTGCACATCATTATTTTATTTATTTCACTGATGATCCTTTCCTGCGAAACTATCCGCAGCCTTCCGGCATTTTCGGAAATTGACCGGAATGTGATTTCATCTATCGAAAAGTCCAGCTGTGTGGCAAATCTCACCGCTCTTATCATCCTCAGAGGATCATCGGAAAATGTAATGCCCGGATCAAGAGGCGTCCTTATAATTTTGTTTTTCAGATCCTCTGTGCCACCAAACGGATCAAGAAAATGACCGAAAGTGTCTTTATTCAGACTTATTGCCAGTGCATTTATTGTGAAATCCCTTCTTTTCTGATCATCTTCAAGCGTCCCGTCTTCAACAACAGGCTTCCTCGATCCTCTGTGATACGATTCTTTCCTGGCACCTACAAACTCAACTTCGTATTCTTTCCAGTGAAACATCGCTGTTCCGAAATTTTTGAATACGCTTACTTTGATATCCGGATCAATTCTGTGAGCTATCTTCTCTGCTATATCTATCCCGCTTCCTATAACCACAATATCAATATCCTTCCCGGGATGATCCCTTTTCAGCAGGCAGTCCCTCACCCATCCACCTGTCACATAGGCCTTTACATCCTCTGCTGTTACAACCTCAGCTACGATCTGAAAGATCTTGTCATTAAGACATATATTCATATATAGATATGACAATTTATCAATAATTCCTGACAAAGTTACAATTCTTAGATGATTTTTTGTTAATTACAGTTCCGGTGCTTTTATGGCATGAAGGTTGAGATATTCCAAAAGGTGTTATTTTTGAAATAATTAATATGTAATAATATGACTGAGCATTTAACTAAGGAAACTTTCAAAAGTAAAGTATTCAATTACGAAACTAACAAGGAATGGAAATTTGAAGGTGACAAGCCCTGTATTGTGGATTTCTATGCCGACTGGTGTGGTCCGTGCAAGATGGTTGCACCTGTTCTTGAGGATCTTTCAGAAGATTTCAGCGGAAAGCTTAATGTTTACAAGGTAAACACTGAGGAAGAGCAGGAACTGGCAGCAGTTTTCGGGATCAGGAGTATTCCTTCTTTACTGTTTGTTCCGGTGGAAGGGCAGCCTCAGATGGCCATGGGTGCATTACCTAAAGAAACATTAGTTAAGGCCTTTAAGGATGTTCTTGGAGTTGAATAATGAAATTTATTAACAAAATGTAGTTTTGTTAAAAATTTTTTGTAAATTTCTGAAACATTACTTTTATATCCTTCGTTAAAGTTAGCAAAGGTAGTAAAAGAAGGTTACAGAAATTTTTTCATGGATTTAGGTTTAGGGTAGTAGTAAATCAGGACTTCGGTCCTGATTTACTTTATATAAGGTCCTTAAAGATATTGTTTATCTCTTCTTCTGTTGCTCTTAGCTTCTTCTGACACTGTCTTATCAATTCTGAAGCGCGTTTTACTTCTCCCGATAGTTTATCAATGTCAAGTTCCCCGTTCTCTATATTTTTGAGGATCTTATCTATTTCAACCACAGCCTCACTGAATGAGAATTCTTTTTTTGCCATATTTCTGTTGTTTGGGTTTCAGTTAATTAATTTGTTCATTATTTTATTCCTCAGTCAGGTTTCCGGTCCTGATTCCGGGCTAAGATTCTGCTGGTTACTGATCCGTCGCTGAAAAGGGTGTCTATTATATCTTCACTTTGAAGGCCTTGAGATTTTTTTAATATTTCTCCATTTTTTGATGTAATGGTATACCCTCTTCTGAGCACATTCACAGGATCAAGGATCTTCAGACTGTTACCGGATTCATCAAGTTTTTTCTTTACATTTCCAATTGCCTTATTGGTCATGTTGTTAAGATCAAGTTTGTCCCGCTCCAGGGAGGTTTTCCTTGTTAAAATATATGATCCTGAAGATGAGATAAGTCTTGATGAGAGGTTCTTTGGCAGGAACCCTGCCCTGATAATATATTCCTTTCCGATATTGATAATCCCGATAATCCTGTTTGAAAGTTCTTCTTTTCTGTCTGATACGGCAAGTCGTGCCACAGGTATAAGCTTAGCCCTGAATGATTCGGTAATATCCCTGTACCTTGTAATAACACTCCTTGAATTTTCGGCAATTTGTGTACTGAGCTGGTTAAGATAGTCTTCAGCTTCTGAAACAGATCCTGTGAGGAAGTCGGCCACTGCTGTAGGTGTTTTAAGTGACCGGAATGCGACTATGTCAGTTACGGACATATCTTTATCATGTCCGATCCCTGTAATTACCGGCAGAGGGAACTGAGTAACAAAATATGCAATATTATAATTATCGAACCAGCTTAGATCGCTTTGAGAGCCTCCGCCGCGAATTATTACAACAACATCGAACAGTTCAGCATTCACTGAGATCCTTTCGAGTGCTCTGATCACGCTTTGTTCTGTTTCGTTTCCCTGCATTATCGCTTCAAACAGGGCTGTATAAAAAACATATCCATATTGATTTTCTTTAAGTTGTCTGATGAAGTCCCCATAACCAGCTGCACTTGCAGATGAGATGACGGCAATTCTCTGTGGTACAAAAGGAAGTTCAAGCTCCTTATTCATCATCAGAACACCCTCATCCCCGAGCCTCTTTAAGATCATCTGTCTTTTTAAGGCCATTTCCCCTGCTGTATAGGATGGATCTATATCTGATATTATAAGGCTTAGTCCGTATATTTCGTGATAATCGACCTTGATCTTTACAAGTACTTTCATTCCTGATTTAAGCTGTTCGCCGGTAACATTTTCGAAAAGCGATCTCAGGAATCTGTAGCGGTTGCTCCAGATAACAGCTTTGACACGGGCTCTTACATTCTTATCGTCGGGATGTTTTTCTATCAGCTCAAGGTAGCAATGGCCTGCATAATTCTCCCTGATCTCAGATATTTCCGCGGCCACCCAGTACATATCCGGCATGGCGAGGTATATTGAATCCTTAATTATTAGCTGTAATTCAGAAAGGGAGAGCTTATCGGCCATTATCAGCTTTTGAGTTTTATGATCTTCTGAAAGTAAACACCGGTTCCCGTTGTCAGTCTTATAAAATATATACCCTGTTCTCTGTTGTTAAGTGCATTTATTCTGAGACTGCGGCCTGCAAACGTACTGAAATAATTACTATGGATAAATTTTCCCGTTGAGGAGAAAATCTCCAGTCTGATCGATTCCGGTTGTTCTCTGAAGATGATCTCAATGTCCCCGGTTGTGGGGTTTGGAAAAGCTATAAAATCATTTTCGGGGATTTTAAGAACGGCATCCTGAAGTTTCTTAAGGGCGACTGACATATCGGGTATTCCGTATCCGTAGAGAGAATCTGGAGAGTTAAACCTGTCGGCTGACTGGTGAACTGCTTCCATTATTCCGGCATTTGTCGCAGCCGGTACCGCCTGTAAAAGACAGGCTGTCATTCCGCTCATCACAGGACATGAAAAAGATGTGCCGCTTGCATAGGAAACTGATGAGGGAGATGTCTGGATTGTTACGCTGACCCCCATGGCGGCAATATCAGGTTTTACCCGGCCGTCTGCTGAAGGGCCTGCAGAAGAAAATGCAGAAATAATTTCGTTTTCGTCCACTGCTCCGATGCACATCACACTATCCCCGTCGGATGGAGCAAGAATCCTTTCCCAGCTTTTGTTTCTTTCATTCCCGGCGCTGCAAAAAACAAGGATCCCTTTTGATGCTGCAATATCAGCAGCACGGGTAACAAATGCGCTGTTCCCGTCGAGATCGGAGAATTTATAATTAAGCAGGGGATCATCAAAATATGAATAGCCGAGTGAAGAAGTAATTATATCTGCTCCTGCACTGTCGGCAAACTCTGCGGCAGCTGCCCAGAAATCCTCTTCCACAGGGAACTCATCAGAAGTGTCTTCTGTCCTGAAAAGCATGAAGTCGGCTCCGGGAGCGGTTCCCCGGATTACTCCTTCTATCTGCCCTGCAAGTACCGAAAGAACGGCGGTACCATGAGTATGATGATCAAAAACATTAAGATTACCTGTAACAAAATCACGTGTTGTTTTTATTCCCTTCCTTTTTCGAAGCAGTTCAAGAGATGGAATAATGTCAGCATCATTAAACCCACCGTCGAGCACAGCTACCAGAATTCCCTTCCCGTCAAATCCTGCATTGTGAAGAGCCTGGCCTCCGGTCATTGTAAGCGGTTTATCATAGGCCGGAAAGTCAGATTCATCAGCAACAAAATCAAGCTTATCAGCATACATACTTTTGCCTGCAGGAGACTTGACAATTTTTACATCTTTTACAAAAGGAAGGGTAAGCAGGATATCAGTATTTAGAGGTTCAGCGGTTTTAAATAATCCGGTATTGAGCCATTTTGACGTACAGTGAAGTGACAGTCCCAGAGATTTTATCTGGTTAAGATAACCTGAGAATACAGGGAGGTCCCTGAAATCAGGTGCCGGGATGCCTGATTTCTGCCTTCTGACCAGTGCTCTTTCCGATAATAAGGACGATGGATCAGTAATATTTATATTCAGATTCTTGTCGGTGAAATATACCCTGTAGAAATACCGGAATTGATCAGTCTGACCGTTCAGTATGCAGGCTGAAAAGAAGAAAATAAGTGCAGCGGTATACTTAAATTTTTTCCCGGTCATGGGAGAATATTAATTCATCGTTCCAGTTCTCCGGTCTTTTCCGGGTCGGCAATTTTCCCTTTGTTTTTTTCAAGGTTATCAATTATTTCTGACGAGTCGATATCCATCTGGCGGTCTTTTGTGACACCTCCTTCATAATTCAGTTCATATCGTTTAGTCCCGTCCTCATTGTAAATGATCCATTTGCCTTCCCTGAAGTTATTTTTATAGGATCCGGTGATCTCCGGAATACCATTTTCGAACCGCACTTCAAAATTACCATTGAGGAGACCACCCGAATAGGTTGATTTCAGGAAAACTTTCCCGCTTGCATAATACTGGATCCAATCGCCCTCTTTTTTATCGTTTTTATAGAAAGCCTTCTCGGCTATAGTGCTGTCGGAATAAAATTTAACAGAGGGACCGTTCCTGAGTCCTTTTGAATATTCCTCCTCATTAAGCAGGTAACCGGCGACAGAAGATGAATAGAATTTCCATTTTCCCTCTTTCTGGCGGTTTACATATTTCCCGCTTGCAGCAATGGAGCCATCGGGGAAATATATTGTTGCATCAGCTACATTGCCGTTTTCGGAGAATATCATTACAGAATTGATGACCTTGTTGTCGTAGTATCGGGTAAGTTTCCCTGACGGGTTATTGTTTACGAAATCACCTTCGTACCTGATATTTCCGTCAGGATATCTTGTTATCCAGTGTCCCTGTTTCCTGCCCTGCTGATCGGTAATATTAATGCCGGGGCCGGTCTGGCAGAACAGATTTGCAGAAACTGAAATTACAGCTATTACAGTGAGTAGTTTAATATTCATACCGGTGAAACGGGGAAACTCCTGCAAAAGTACTAAAAATGCTAAGGTTCAGGAAAAAAATTAACCGCAAAGTTCACAAAGCCCTCCTTCGCTTTAGCTTCGGAGGGCAAGTCTTACGCAAAATCCGCAATGCTATCGTGTAATTAGCAATCTTTGCGGACTTTGCGATACCTTAGCGTCCTTTGCGGTTAACTTTTCTGAAGGAAGAACTCTTATTTCACCTCTTCAAAGTCGACATCAGTTACCTCGTCGCTTCCTGACTTTGAATCGCTTCCGCCAGGTTGCTCTGGGCCTGCCTGCTGTCCGGGACCGGGCTGTGCAGCTCCCGGGCCGGCATTCTGAGCTGTTTTGTACATTTCTTCCGAAGCTGCCTGCCAGACAGTATTGAGGCTGGCAAGGGCAGAATCGATAGCATTCAGATCCTGACTTTTATGTGCATCCTTGAGTTTAGCCAGAGCATCCTCGATAGCTGATTTCTTATCCGGAGGAAGTTTATCTCCGAACTCTTTCAGTTGTTTTTCGGTGCTGAAGATCATGCTGTCGGCAGTATTGATTTTTTCCGCTTTCTCCCTGATTTTCTTATCGGCTTCCTCGTTGGCTTTAGCTTCTTCGCGCATTCTTCTTATCTCATCATCGCTGAGCCCGGAAGATGCTTCAATCCTTATTCTCTGTTCTTTGCCCGTTCCTCTGTCTTTAGCTGCAACATGCAGTATGCCGTTGGCATCGATGTCAAACGACACTTCAATCTGCGGAATACCCCTTGGAGCCGGTGGGATACCATCGAGGTGGAACCTTCCGATAGTCTTATTTCCTGAAGCAATTGGCCTTTCGCCCTGAAGGACATGTATCTCAACTGAAGGCTGACTGTCGGCAGCAGTAGTGAAAACCTCCATCTTTTTGGTTGGAATTGTTGTGTTTGATTCTATGAGCTTTGTCATGACGCCTCCCATTGTTTCGATACCAAGTGACAGAGGAGTAACATCAAGCAGAAGCACATCCTTTACTTCACCTGTAAGTACTCCCCCCTGAATGGCTGCTCCTACTGCAACAACCTCATCGGGATTAACACCTTTCGATGGGGCTTTGCCGAAGAAATTCTCGACAAGCTGCTGAACGGCAGGAATTCTTGTTGATCCGCCTACAAGCAGTACTTCGTCAATATCCGAAACCTTATAACCCGAATCATCAATAGCTTTCCGGCAGGGTTCGATACATGCCTGGAAGAGCTTATCACAGATCTTTTCAAAATTTGCGCGGGTGAGTGTCTTTACAAGATGCTTTGGAATACCGTCAACCGGCATTATATATGGAAGATTTATCTCGCTTGATGTACTGCTTGACAGCTCAATTTTTGCTTTTTCGGCAGCCTCTTTGAGCCTTTGCATTGCCATCGGATCTTTCCTGAGATCAATACCTTCATCTCTTTTGAATTCTTCTGCCAGCCAGTCGATTATAAGATGGTCAAAGTCATCGCCGCCAAGATGTGTATCACCATTTGTTGATTTTACTTCAAAAACACCATCCCCGAGTTCGAGAATTGAAATATCAAATGTTCCCCCTCCCAGATCGAAGACTGCAATTTTCAGATCCTGTGATTTTTTATCAAGTCCATAGGCAAGAGAAGCGGCTGTCGGCTCATTGATTATCCTTTTTACCTTGAGGCCGGCTATTTCACCGGCTTCCTTTGTAGCCTGACGCTGAGAGTCACTGAAATATGCAGGTACAGTTATGACAGCTTCAGTTACCTCCTGGCCGAGA
Organism: uncultured Rikenellaceae bacterium; assembly: GCA_964637415.1. GTDB lineage: Bacteria > Bacteroidota > Bacteroidia > Bacteroidales > VadinHA17 > LD21. The sequence continues at coordinate 1,390 of CAZWUB010000069.1, read as the reverse complement.
TAATCTTCTGCCGTCTTTTTCATTTTCTGCAGTATCATGGCAGAGATCTCCTGGGGCGAATATAATCTGTTGTCGATTTTTACCCTTGGAGTGTTATTGTCACCTCTTTCGACATTGTATGTAACTCTTTTTATCTCAGTATTCAGCTTGTCATAGGTCTCACCCATGAATCTTTTAATTGAATAAACTGTTTTTGTGGCGTTCGTGATGGCCTGACGTTTTGCCGGATCTCCGACTTTGCGTTCGCCATTTTCAACAAATGCCACAATTGAAGGAGTAGTTCTCTTACCTTCACTGTTGGGGATAACTACAGGCTCATTTCCTTCCATTACCGCAACACATGAATTTGTAGTTCCAAGATCTATACCGATTATTTTTCCCATTTTATATTAGTATTTGAATTTTCATTTTGATACACTTATTCATCAATGATTATGCCATTCAGAGTTTCTGACAAAACGACAGTCCCGCCATGTTAAAATTTTTATGGAAAGAAATAAGTAACTTTGTAATCTTAATAACAATGGAGTTGTGCCGGTAAATGACTCTGACAGACCGCGACAGTTCCCTAACTAAAAGTAGCAATACTGATCATGCCGGATATTTTATATGAAGACAACCATCTTATTGCAGTCAATAAGAGCTCATCCGATCTTTCACAGGGCGATAAATCGGGTGATACTTCCCTGGATACCGAAATAAAGCTTTACCTGGCTGACCGCTATAACAAACCCGGCGATGTTTTCCTTGGAGTTGTCCACAGGCTCGACAGGCCCGTCAGCGGGGTAATTCTTTATGCCCGCACATCAAAGGCCCTTGCAAGGATGAACGAAATGTTCAGATTGTCTCAGGTCAAAAAAATATATCTCGCAATTGTGAAGAAGCATCCTCCTGAAACTACGGCAAGGATATCCCATTTCCTGAAAAGGAATGAAAAGCAGAACAAGACTTATGCTTTTGATAAAGAGGTTAAAGGATCAAAAGAGGCAAGTCTGACATATCGCATTGCAGGAAGATCGGATAGCTATTATCTTTTGGAAATAGAGCTTCATACCGGACGTCATCACCAGATACGAGCTCAGCTTGCAGCAATAGGCTGTCCCGTTAAAGGCGATCTGAAATATGGCTTCAGCAGGTCGAATGAAGACGGAGGCATAAGCCTGGTAGCGAAAAGGATTGAATTCATACATCCCGTAAAAAAGGAAAATATCGTTATAACAGCTCCCTTTCCGCAAGGTGATCTGTGGAAGGTATTCAATTATGAATAAAGAACCTTCTTCGAAAGTTCGTATTTACCCCCCAACCCCCCATAGCCGTCAACCTAAGAAATGTTAAATAACAAAAACCGCTGTAATTAACTGGATTATAATTAAATAAGTTTCCCCTCCTT
>CAZWUB010000068.1:2365-18445 GCA_964637415.1 uncultured Rikenellaceae bacterium | reverse complement strand
GTACCTGGATTCAGTCCTGTTATGGTTCTGCTGGTTCCGGTTCCTGTAACGGTTATTCCTCCAGGATTCCTCGTAAGTGTCCATGTTCCCGTCGATGGTAAACCGCTTAGGACTACACTTCCCGTTGCAACACTGCATGTCGGCTGAGTTATCGTTCCTACCACCGGTGCCGTCGGTGATGATGGGGCTACATTGATAACTACATTTCCCGACGACGTAGATATGCATCCCGCAGCATTTGTTACTGTAAAGGTATAGGTACCTGGATTAAGCCCTGTTATGGTTCTGGTTGTTCCGGTTCCTGTAACAGTTACCCCTCCGGGATTCCTTGTCAGTGTCCATGTTCCCGTTGATGGCAAGCCGCTTAGTACTACACTCCCCGTTGCAACACTGCATGTCGGCTGAGTGATCGTTCCAACTACCGGTGCAGCCGGTGAGGATGGTGCTGCACTGATCACCACATTACCCGATGACGGAGATATGCATCCAGCAGCATTTGTTACTGTAAAGGTATAGGTACCAGGATTAAGTCCTGTAATGGTTCTGGTTGTTCCGGTTCCTGTCACGGTTACTCCTCCGGGGTTTCTTGTAAGTGTCCATGTTCCTGTCGACGGTAAGCCACTTAATACTACACTTCCCGTTGCAACACTGCATGTCGGCTGAGTTATCGCTCCAACTACAGGTGCATTAGGTGAAGATGGGGCTGCATTGATAACTACATTTCCCGATGACGTTGAAATGCATCCAGCAGCATTTGTTACCGTAAAGGTATAGGTACCTGGATTAAGTCCTGTTATGGTTCTTGTTGTTCCTGTTCCTGTAACAGTTACCCCTCCGGGATTCCTTGTCAGTGTCCATGTACCTGTCGATGGTAAGCCGCTTAGGACTACACTTCCTGTTGCAACACTGCATGTCGGCTGAGTGATCGCTCCGACTACCGGTGCAGTAGGTGATGATGGGGCTACATTGATAACTACATTTCCCGATGATGTTGAAATACATCCCGCAGCATTTGTTACTGTAAAGGTATAGGTACCAGGATTAAGTCCTGTTATTGTTCTGGTTGTTCCGGTTCCTGTAACGGTTATTCCTCCGGGGTTCCTCGTAAGTGTCCATGTTCCCGTCGATGGTAAACCGCTTAGGACTACACTTCCCGTTGCAACACTACATGTCGGCTGAGTTATCGCTCCAACTGACGGAGCCACTGGAGTAATTGGTTGTGCATCAATAACAACATTTTGTGACGCAGGAGAAGTAGCTCCTGCTGAATTGGTCACTGTAAAAGTATAAACACCCTGTGTCAGACCCGAAATTGTAGTACTAGTACCTGTACCTGAATTAGTTATTCCTCCTGGCGTACGAATAATAGTCCATCCGGATGATGGAAGACCGCTAAGAACTACACTTCCAGTAGCAACATAGCACGTTGGTTGTGTTATTGTCCCTACTATCGGAGCAGGAGGAATTATAGTAACTAACCCGTTATTATATGTACATGTAATTTCCTGAGGTACAGAGTTGGAGAGTTCCCTTACTGTCGGGATATCGCTCCAATTAATTACAGTACTTCCGGATGCATCAGCAAGAACAGAAAAATTCAAATCAAAGAATTTACCATTTGAAATATTAATTGGAGCGTCATTATAAACAAATGTTAATTTCCCATCAAGCACAGTAATTTGAACGCCTGTGGCATTTGTACCTCCGGACCAGTTACTGCAACTTAAATAGGTAAGCTTTGTTTTATCATATCCGATTGTAAATTGAAACCCCACCATATCTGAAACTCCCGTTGCCTGGATCGGAACACTGACTGTTCCGCCCTGGATTCCAGAAACACTACCGATTGTTAAAGTTGCCTGGGAGAAAGTTATGGAACTAAATCCCATTATCAGAATTGCACTATAAATTAATTTTGCGAGACTATTCATATGAACTTAGATATTATTTGTTATTACACGAGTTATTTAGCATACCTCCTCACAACTACTTAATTATTAACAATTTGTTTATTATTAATCCATTACTCTTTTGAATTTTAACTATATAGGAACCGGATTTCAGGTTTTTCAGGTTTATTTCGGTCTGGCTTGAGTAGCACTTATTAGTCAGACAAATCACTCCCGTTATAGTATAAATATCAATTGTGGTATTCTCTACATTAAGTAATGTTACATGATCCCCGGCCGGATTAGGGTAGACAATTACGTTATCAATTTGATTTGAACTGATGTCTGATGAAATATTTCCAGAAGCATAAATCAATTCAACTCCATCAATTACCTTATCATCAAAGTCACCAAATTCTGCAGATCCGGACAGATTAAGCTTAAATGTATTTAAGAATACATCGTCGGGAATTTCTTTAAATGCGAAACTAAGTGTCATGATCTGGTCCCCTTTCTGCAGGTTTACCGGATTTATAGAAGAATAGATCAGGGTCACCGAACTATCATTCAGATAAAAATCCATATCCTCATCATTTAGAGTCATTTTTATATCCTTTATTGTAAGTAAATCAGAAGGATAATTGAATTTAAGAGTTATTGAGGACAGATTATTAATATTAGTGCCAATTCTCACAGGAACTTCAAATTCCATGTCAGAAAGTAATTTTATAGATTCATCTCCCGGAATAAAAATTTCATTTACAGATTTTTGTGCAGGGATATAAGATCCATTGGCATCACCATAGCACAAAGCAACTATATTTTGAAGCTTATCTGCTCCGTTTATAGTAATCGTTGGACTTTCATAAACCCAGTCCCCAACAGGAAATGAACTGATCTGAGATCCGATCCTTTGCTTAATAATAGTCAGATCCATTGTCGTAAGGCTGTTACTTCCATTAACATCACCAGACTTAATCTGAAGAGGATTAAGGGTGGTCAAAGCACCTATATGTTTTTTGTACGAGGTTATATCCATTGCCGTAGATCCTGACCATGGTTTTGAAATTGTTGGTCTCAAAGAATAGCTGCCATCAGTTAAACCACTGAACGAAAAACCACCAGTAGTATTTGTTACCGAATTTGCTAAAATTGCTCCTCCGGAATTTAGTAAAGCAATTGAATTTGAATTCAGAGGTGTTAAGTTGGCATTACCATAAATAAGAGAACCAGACAAATTATATCCCGAAGATGGCATAAATGACCGGATATCCATTGCAAGCGTATTCCAATAGTATTGTGTCTCCTGATTTGTAATTGATGCATCCAAAAGATCAAGGTGATCTTTCAATCCAGTGGAGCCATTAAATATCCTCATGTGTTTGACTAATTGCCGGGAATTAATTAAATCTTCATCTATATTAATTTCACCAAGAACATTTTTTGAAGCAAATTGCCCTCCTCCGGAAATATTCAATAAAAGAGCACTCTGAAGAGGCACCATTCCATCATTAGCTAAATAGTTTGTTTCATTAGTTATCCCATCATGGGCAAATGACAAAAGTTTTGTGAGCCATGCAAGTGAACCGTGCTCATTTTTAGCAACTTGGTTAATTGTTAACTCTTCAGTTGAAAGACTACCATTACTTAACAAACTAATATTTTGATCATAAGCTCCATAGCAAATAGTTTTTGAATTATTTATTAAATTCGAACTGAGATTATTTAAATATTGAAGCGTACCAAATTTAGACTTGATCAAATCAGAATATAATAAATCCATATCAGCGTAATTATTGGAACTATTTAAATCTCTTGATGAAAACTGTAACTTGCCGTTTATTGAAAAAGAAACACCTGGCCAATCAAAACTAAAATAAGAATCCATAACCTGATCTTCGTTGTCCCAAGCCAAATTTAGGCTACCGATTTTATCATAATCAAATGCAGGGCTAAGATTAAGAAATAACAAGGATGTAGGCTCATAATTAACTGCTATATTAAACATAGCAAGTGATTCAATATTATCAAACAAACCCGTACTACCATTAACATTTCTCCCCCACGTCCATGCATTCCAGTCTGGTACTGCAAAAGGGGATCCGTGATGAGGTGTCCCAAGAGTTATTAGACCAAGTACATTTTCGCCCTGATTATTATAATTCATATATGATCTTGCAATTAATCCTCCCTGGCTATGAGCAACCAGTATTACTTTTTTACCTCCAAGAGAACTGATTGCATTAGCCAGATATTTGGCATTGCCTGTGTAACCATTGAATCCTATTGGTATTTCTGTCGTATGAAACCAGATGTATAAATCAAACTCCTTGAATAAAAGAGGATTCGCATCTACAAAATTCATGAAAGTATCCCACCTGCTCCATGGTAGTTCATCCGATCTGTCTGCCCCATTTCCATGGATAAGAATTAATGGTATCCCAGGACCTGTAATCGGATCATGGCTTCGAACCTGATATAGATTATGGCCTGGTTTGGAGACTGTTAAAATTCCAGATTTTGAAGTGCCTGAATATACAGGATCCCCGTTAAATACTGCTTTGATATTATAAGTTCCCGCAGCAAGATCATCTGGAATTATAAAGTAGTTTTCTGCTAAGCCTGAATTGTTTGTATACTGTGACGTTGTTGTAATTCCATCTTCTTCGATAACTGACCATTGTCCGGATTGCGATTGAATCTCAAAGTGAAGATCTTTTAAACTTAAAGGTACCAACTGATCATTAAGAGTGGAAAACAATTTCGATCCAAATCTTACTAATGTACCCTGATGGCCGGAGTATTCCATGTTTAAAATTCCACTTCCGTCATCATTGGCGCTTACCAGACGGGTTGGTGCATTATTAACAATAGCAAAACTTTCCCATCCGTTTTGTGCATCGGTTACAAGAAAATGATTATTATAATTAGCCTCAATAACAGGTTCACAATATAGTATTGTATTATCAGATAATCCGGATGGAATTATATACTCAAAAACAACTGTACGACTTGATTTTTCAGATATCGTGCCATATATATATTCCAGTGGTGCTGCATATGTTTTAGTTGAATTAATATATAATGCAACACGGACCTGAACTGAGAATGATTCATTATTATATACATTTACAGGGACAAAGATCTTTGAACCTGCTATTGCTGTGTTAGTCACACTGAAATAATTATTACTTCCATTTTGGGCATCAGACAGGGTAGGATATGCCAGGTGTAATCCTTTTTCATAAGGAGCAGACCTATAAATTTCGAAAACATCCGGCTTTGTAACATTTATTGATCCTGGGCCCCAGTATTCTTCTGGTAATTGGTTTATAATTTCGTAAGGATGTATCCCAGTTGGAGCAGTAAACCAGCTTAATGAGACACCAGGTTGAGAAATCTGGTCATAAAGCAAAGTATTATAATTAGTTGGTGATTCATATACTTTCAACCTTATATTACCTGCAAAATGTCTTGAAATTGCATTATCAATAATATCAAAAGTTAATGCAAATGTTGGAGGAGTGGTTCGGAAAGACCATATTGGCCCTTCGGTAAGACCACCTTTACCATCAATAGCAACGATTTTCCAATAATATACCTTATCGTTTTCCAGCTCTGTAAAGTCGTAACTTGACCCTAACGTTGTTGTTTTTAATTCACTTTCATTCAGAATACCACCGTCATCAGGAGTTTCGTCCGTTCCCAGATATACTTTATATTGAATTAAGTCATCATTCAAATCTGTTGATAAAGTCCACTTTAATGTGGAACTTGTTGGTATTCCTGTTTCATTTTGCCCTGGGCTGAGATAAGCAGGTACCGTAGGTGGCACATTTATATTAATTATTGTGCTATTAGTATTGTTGTTAGTGATGCTTTCTGTTGGGTCACATGTGGTAATTATTACAGAATATGTAAAACTCCCGCCTGATGTGAAGGTATATGAACATGATTCCTCCCTAACCTCTCCCTGGGTAAGTCGATCTACAAGATTCCAGTTATATGAATCTGTACCAACAGAGCTGCCATTTATATAATAAGTCCAGTTAATGAGCTCTGCACCACCAGGTCCGATATTTTTTATTGTCGCAAATAACGTTACTGGTTCTCCTTTCTGAGGAACAGCAGGTTCAAACCTGAGATTTTCAACAATTATGTCTGGTCTGGCAACTTCTGTTTTGAAATTCCAGACTGGCCCTTCCGTAATCCCACCCCTGTTATCTTTTGCAATTATCTTCCAATAATAGGTCTTATCATAATCCAACGCAGGTAAAGGATAAACCGAACTTGATACTGTTCCGAGTAATTCACCTGCATCAGGAGTGGCGTCTGTTCCAAAATAAACTTCATAAAGGATTGCATCTCCGTTGGCATCTGTTGAGTTTGCCCAGTCAATGCTTGCTGTCGACCGGGAAACATTTATCGAACCATTAGCTGGTAAAGGAGTGACAGGAATTGTTGGCGGTGTATTTACAACAATAACTGTAGTCCTGTTGTTATTTGATGTACTGCTTTCCGATGGAGTACATGAGGTAACTGTGACTGAATATGTAAAACTGCCACCTGATGTGAAGGTATATGAACATGATTCCTCCCTAACCTCTCCCTGGGTAAGTCGATCTACAAGATTCCAGTTATATGAATCTGTACCAACAGAGCTGCCATTTATATAATAAGTCCAGTTAATGAGCTCTGCACCACCAGGTCCGATATTTTTTATTGTCGCAAATAACGTTACTGGTTCTCCTTTCTGAGGAACAGCAGGTTCAAACCTGAGATTTTCAACAATTATGTCTGGTCTGGCAACTTCTGTTTTGAAATTCCAGACTGGCCCTTCCGTAATCCCACCCCTGTTATCTTTTGCAATTATCTTCCAATAATAGGTCTTATCATAATCCAACGCAGGTAAAGGATAAACCGAACTTGATACTGTTCCGAGTAATTCACCTGCATCAGGAGTGGCGTCTGTTCCAAAATAAACTTCATAAAGGATTGCATCTCCGTTGGCATCTGTTGAGTTTGCCCAGTCAATGCTTGCTGTCGACCGGGAAACATTTATCGAACCATTAGCTGGTAAAGGAGTGACAGGAATTGTTGGCGGTGTATTTACAACAATAACTGTAGTCCTGTTGTTATTTGATGTACTGCTTTCCGATGGAGTACATGAGGTAACTGTGACTGAATATGTAAAACTGCCACCTGATGAGAAAGTATATGAACATGATTCCTCCCTAACCTCGCCCTGTGTAAGTCGGTCTACAAGATTCCAGTTATATGAGTCAGTGCCTACTGCGTTGCCATTTATATAATAAGTCCAGTTAATCAACTCAGCACCCGCTGTCCCAATATTTTTAATTGTTGCATATAAAGTTACTGTTTCCCCTTTTTGAGGATTCGAGGGCACATATCTCATACTTTCAACAATTATATCGGGTTTTGAAACTGTACATGTCCATGTATGTGATTCCAATTGCTGCCAGCTTGAATTATATATTATTATCTTGCCGGTTCCTGAATTATTGAATGTTGCATTGAATGACGGCGAAGTACCAAAAATATCTGTATACTTAGTCTCAACATAAGTATTATTAAAGTACCATTCAACAGGATAGTTCTTTGGGACATTTGTAACCTTAAAAGAATACTGCTTACCGGATTCTACATTTACGGTATAAGTTCTGGTAGAGCCAAATGGAGACTCGAAATCTGCTGCTGTCGCTGATAAAAATAAAAGAAAGAATGCTAAAACTGTGTAAACCTTTTTCATATTGTAATTTTTAAATTCTCTTAGTGACAAATTCCTTGTTATGTTATTAAGATTTCATTATGAGTCTAAATTGTATCATTAAGTTTAACTCCCAATAATCTTGATATAAAATTTGAATTGAGGTAAGATTCAATTTCAAATATTTTCTTTAGGATCTATGCAAATAAATTTCAGGCTAAAGTGATTAAAATCATTTTATAATTTTTAGTTTATATAGTGTCTTATGTTGATTATCCTGATTGTCTGTATTTTCGATAAATTTATATGATCTAAACTTTATCTCAAAGTCATTTTTGATCAGTGTTCCTAAACTTTAGATGAATCGCATCGCCGTAGAAAGGAATGATAATACTGCAAAATTCAGAATTTGATTATCCGGAAATCATTCATACCATTAATCTTAATTTAAAATACTCCTGCCCTTCTTTGTCTTCTTACTGCCATGGTGATACGTCATTCAATTATATTATCAAATTTCGCTATCAGGCAACAACTGATCAATAACTCACTGCAGGTAATTTATATACCAACACCTGGTATTCTTAGTACCTGCCTCTGAGTATTTATCGCATAAAGATTTCCGCTAAATAAGATACCTGACCTAACTTGAAATGTTCGCTTTAAACATGAATCAGGAAGCCAGGGCTAATGAAATTTCAGAACTTAATTATCCTGATTGTCCTGGTGTATTTTTCATCACCGATATTCAGATAATATTGCCCTGTGGGCAATCCATTTATAAGTATCTCCGGTATGTAACCTGGTCCAATGTCCCTGAATTCCTTTATAAGGACGACATTCCCATATATATTTGTTATCCTGACCTGCAATTTGTCAAATTTTTCTTCCCCAAAATCCATCCGGAAATAATCAGTGGCAGGATTAGGAAATACATATATATTCTCAAATTTCTGACCATAGAATACAGATGTCCTGGCTTTCTGCTGAATATTGATCCTTATCGCTTCATTAAACTGGTTAGTGACCGTTACAACGGCCATCTTCCTTATCAGTGAAATGTTTTCCTTCCAGGCAATCCTTACCGATGAATTACCATCTTTTACAGCGCTGAGCCATAAGGAATTTTCGTTCACGCCCCACGCGTAATTCGATTCCACACTCATAGTCAGACTGCCTGCGTCAGTGGTTTCGGTCTTAATTGTATCATGATCATGAAGAGGCTGACCATCGGATTTGAAAAGGTTGAATATTATCGGCTCAAGAATAACCACGGCAGCAGAGGGAGCTGAAATGCACCCTGATGAACCGGTGACAGTAAATGTATATGAGCCGGCAGACAGCCCGGATATTGTCCTGGAAGTACCTGTTCCTGTAATTGAAATGTTGCCCGGGATCCTGGTCAGAGTCCATGTTCCGCTTGCAGGTAATCCGTTAAGGACTACACTTCCGGTAGGTATGGCTTGAGTGGGCTGAGTAATAGTTCCTATCACAGGAGCTGAAGGCACTACAGGCTGAGGAGTGATTACAATGCTGGCTGAAGTGGCAGAAATACATCCCGAAGCATTTTTAACCACATATGTATACGTCCCGGCTGAAAGCCCGGTAATTGTCCTGCCCGTTCCTGCTCCTGTCAGGGTAACTCCGCCCGGATTTCTGGTCAGAGTCCATGTCCCTGTTGACGGTAATCCGCTGAGAACTACGGTTCCTGTTGCATTACTACAATCCGGCTGGGTTATTGTCCCGACAACAGGAGTTGAAGGAATTGGTGGCTGCGGATTTATTACAACACCTGATGATGTTGAAGAAATACATCCGGAATAATTCTTTACAGTAAAGGTATATGTTCCTGCCGGCAGCCCTGAAATCGTCCTGCTTGTCCCTGTTCCCGTGACAGATGATCCACCGGGTGATCGTGTGAGAGTCCAGGTTCCTGTCGAAGGCAGACCGTTCAGAACAACACTTCCTGTGGCAACGCTGCATGTTGGCTGGATTATTGATCCGATTACAGGAGCTGTTGGGGTTGAAGGCTGGACATTAATTACAACGTTACCGGATGCCACTGAACTGCATCCCTCAGAATTCTTTACAGTAAAAGTGTAAGTCCCTGCCGCTAATCCAGTTATTGTTCTGCTGGTCCCGGTTCCCGTTATTGTTGTCCCTCCCGGCGATCGGGTGAGGGTCCATGTTCCTGCCGACGGTAAACCGTTCAATACAACACTTCCTGTTGCAACACTGCATGTTGGCTGTGTTATTGTCCCTGCAACCGGAGCAGCCGGGGATGCAGGTGCCGCAATGATTACAACATTCCCGGAAGGCTGAGAAACACATCCTGCGGAGTTTGTTACTGTGAATGTATAAGTACCCGGATTAAGGCCAGTGATAGTTCTGCTTGTTCCTGTTCCGGTTATTGTGACTCCTCCCGGATTTCCTTTAAGCACCCAGGTACCTGTCGGTGGCAGTCCTGATAATATGACACTGCCGGCAGGCACACTGCACGAAGGTTGAGTAATAGTCCCGATCAACGGAGCCGTGGGAGACAATGGGGGTTCATTAATAACTACAGGTGAGGATGGTGAGGAAGCACATCTCGATTCATTGGTCACTGTAAAAGTGTAAGTACCTCTTTCAAGACCGGAAATAGTTGTACTTGCTCCTGTACCGGTAGTAATGATATTCCCGGGATTTCTTGCAAGAGTCCAGACTCCTGATGCGGGAAGACCATTTATAACAACGCTTCCGGTTGTTACAGTGCATGTGGGCTGGGTAATTGCTCCGGGTATGGGAGCTGAAGGAGGGGTACAGGGATTGACCAATGTAACATCGAAAGAGATTGTCGGTCCGGGAATGCCGACATTTGAAATATTCAACCCTCCAACGCTTCCGTCCTGCAGGAATGAGTTCGGATTAGTAAGGTCAGTGATCGAAGTTCTTCCGGTGGAAGGCGAAAAATAAGCGTTATAGATGTTCCCGTTGACAGTAAGTGTTCCGTCAGGCCGGTATAGATATACTTCATCGGGCGGACCATCTGCATTTCCGTTATGTCTTGCATCTATCCGGTAAACAATAAGTCCTGAACCGGGAATATTCGTTTCAAATGTACCTGATTTGTTCCTGTATTCCACAACAAAAAATTCATCGGGAGAATTTGGGGAAGCTATCCTGTAACAGTTATTTGCAGGTGATGTCAGAGGATTAAGGGTGTAGGTTCCCGAAACAGAAATAAGAGGGATTGATGATATCCAGAGGTTTTTTGAATATTTCCATTTCATATAGGCAGTCATATGTCCGCCGCCGCTATGCATCAGATCCCATGGCCCTGCAGGGGTTACCCCGTTTGAAGTATAGTGGTACAGATCCGGTGCTCCCAATGTATGGAATAACTCATGACATAATGTTTTTACAGTGACCTGACTTTCAGGTTGAAATGTATAATCAAAAACTCTCTTACCATTAATATATACAGTCTTGGTATAAAGGGCCCACCTGTGAGCCCACAGGAGGTCATTCCATGCTCCCTGGTCTCCCTTCACAATAAAACAAACATTATCAACATAATTGTTGAAATCATTGTCTATTGCGAGGGAAGCAGGTACCGGGGAATTTGTATTGATCCAGCTGATTGCGTCCGAAAGCAGGGTATGCTCCCTTGCCATCCTCTGGCTTTCATCCGGATATCCGCCGGGATTGGTTGTTGCATTATATGGCTGGAAATAGCTTCGCGCATGTGAATCCTGATAGGATAAATTTGCCGTCAGGGCACTGGCCGGATAGTGGGTGCTGCTTAATTCAAGCTTTCCATAGGAAACTTCATGATAGTATGATTTTACAGATACTCCTGTTGAAGGATTTAATTTATCGTCAAATACCTGCCTTGCAGTTGTAAATTCAGTATCATCCTGAAAGCGGATATAAATGACAAGATTATTCAGAGTGCCCGTATGTGGCGCATTTTCAGGTTCATCCTTTGCATCAAGCCTATAGCTGAACATTTCATCGTATTTCCTCCGGTACTCATCTTCAGAAATCTTTTCCCATTTTCTGAGTCCCGCTTTCCCGGGATCAATGCTTTTTACTTTATAAATTGAAGGGACCAGAATATCACCCTCTCTTACAGCATAATAGAAGTACCCGTCACCGGCCTGGATTATTGTATAACCTTCATTATCATGGATCCAGTTAAAGAACTCGTCACCTGAAACAAAACAGTCAATTACTGCCCCGTCAGGTTGTTTAATCTTGTGTGGAAGATATTCAAACCATGCTGCCTCCGATTCGGAAAACATCATCAGAATTCCGAAAATTATCAGGATGAATCTCTTCATGAAAATTAATTTCTTGCTGTAATCCCTTTCCCTCATATGATCCACAGGCTGATTCTTCAAAAAAACACAGAACGCCTCATTCTCCGTGTCTGATTTCATCATAAATATATGTAAATCATTCCTTTATTTTTTTGATTTTTGACAAATCCCGAAGCTTATTTGACTAAAATCCTTTGATATGTTGATTAGTACCTGATAACATTAGCAGGTATGAAGAGAAAAGGTTAAGATAAATTTAATAACTTTAACCGGTTCTCAGTTAACCTGATATAATTGAATATATTATAAGTAACTATACCGGAAATGACTAAAGCCTGGCTAATTAAAATAACCACAGCAATAATCATTTTTATCTCTCCCCAATCCTTTAACGGTTCCGGCCTCTGTCAGTTTAAACATTTATATGCAAATGAAATTAGTACTCATAAGTATCCTGATCTTTTTCTGAAAGATAAAGATACTATTGAAGCCATAAAAGATACAGCCGGAATCCGGGCCGGAATAAGTACTAATGAATATTTCTATATATCACAACATGAAAGTGAAATTAAAATCCTGGAAGCAGAAATTGAAAAAGCAGAGAGGAAGCTTAACCGTGTAATAATCCTCTCAATAGTTATCTTCATTCTGTTAGCTTTAATCCCTGGTATTTATATCTACCGTCAAAACCAGAAATTCAAGATATTAAAAGATGCAACCGCGCTGGAGAAGAACCGGTTCAAGGTACTGATTGAAGCTCAGGAGATGGACTGGAAAAGGATTGCAGGCGATCTTCACGACAGTGTGGGTCAGTTGCTTTCATTATCAAAGCTCCACTTATCAGAGGTTATAGACTCTTCGGAGGTTTCCAATCCTGAACACGAACTCATGCTTAACCGGACGGCACAGATAATTGACGAAGCATGCCAGGAGGTAAGGAACATTTCGCATAATCTGATGCCGGGTCCATTAATAAGGCTCGGACTTGTATCAGCAATCAAGGAACTTGTAAGGAAAATAAATTCCTCAAGAAAGGTTAAAGTTGCTTTTTCAAGTAACATCAAGGATATAAGGTTCAACGAAAAGATAGAAATATCCCTTTACAGGATACTTCAGGAAATTTCAAGCAATATTCTTAAACATTCCGGAGCTACGGAAGTGGATATAAGCCTCAACCTTCAGGACAATCAAAGGTTAAACCTGTCAATTAAAGACAATGGGGTAGGATTTGATACTGAAGAAATAGAAAAAAGTGATGGTATAGGTTGGAAGAATATTTATACACGTTTAGCAATAATAAACGGGACCATGAATATAGACTCTGAAATAAATCATGGAACCGGCATTGAAATAAATGTAATCTTATAAATCACAGTATATGAAACCTAATGATTGCAGCCAGGTAACTCAGATTATGGTTGTTGATGACCACCAGATGTTTCTTGACGGTCTGAAAACAATGTTGTCAAAGGAAAAGAACCTCAATGTTGCAGCCGAGGCCAATAATGTGAAAGAAGCTCTGGAAATACTTGCAAAGACTAAAGTCGATCTGGTTATCACCGATATAAATATGCCCGTTACATCAGGGACTGAACTTACAAAACAGATCAAACGTGAGTATCCTCATATAAAAGTCCTTGTCCTTACAATGTATAATGACAGGGAGATCATCCATGAGATCATAATGACCGAAGCTGAAGGATTTATCCTGAAGAATTCAAATAAGAGAGAGTTGCTTAATGCAATAAACAGGATAATTGATAATGGCACTTATTACAGCAATGAGGTGATTTCGATAATGACAGAAAATTATGTCTCAAAGGAAAAAATAAAGGACAGGACGCAGGAGCTCTCCGGACGCGAAAAGGAGATAATTTCAATGATCTGCCAGGAATTAACTTCAGCAGAAATAGCTGAAAAACTTTACCTCAGCCCGCTTACTGTTGAAACCCACCGCAGAAACATCTTGCGGAAAACAAACAGCAGGACTATTGTAGGATTAATAAAATTTGCAATAGAGAACAAAATTACCGAATGATCATAAAATGAAAACCCTGATCCTGCAACCAGGGATCAGAGATCATCACTCTATCTGGTTTTGCTGCCAAGTTCAAAATTACCGGTTGCATCTACTGACAGAGGGATCATTTTACCAGGATCTGTCTTATCCCTGGTCTCCGAATTGATCAGAATCTTCGAATTCCCCTTTAAAAACATACCATAGTCCCATCCTTTTCGGATATTGAACAAGCGGTATCCCGAACCCGCTATTGACAACTCACATCTTGAGAAGCCTTCTTCAGGTATATTCACATCCCATTTTAAAAGAAGCAGAAAATCGATCTTTATTTCTGCGATCTTTTTGTCGGTTTTCAAAAGTTCCTGTTTATTGTTTATGTCGATATCAATAAAGCCTTGTGACTGCCCCAGCGAAAGAGAATCCACAGGTATTGAAATACTCAGGCCGGAATCCCATTTGTATCCCGGACCAACATCATTGTCCGGTAATGCAAAACCATTTTTCATGTACCCAAGTAACCGGCCTATGTAAGGATCAGTCTGTGCCCCGGACAGATTCATGCCCATGATCCTTGGGAGATTATACCACTCCCCGGCAGATAATCTTTTCCTTTCCTGCTTTTCACTCAGGATGACATTGATGAAATTCATTAAGTTTTCATCTGTTCTTATTTCACTATTATCTGCTTTAAGGGACACGCTTTTCAACTCAGATATCCGTGAAAGATGGGCAGAATCAACCATGCTTCGTGTAATTGTTTCTGTCAGGATTGTTTCCAGATCGAGTTGCAACGATTTCAGACCATCCTTTAAAAGTATCTCTCTGATACTTCTGAAAACGGAGTCATTCTGAAACCGGAGTGTACTGCTGTCAGACAGTTGTGTATCTTTTCTCGTGATATCAATGCGGTTGATATCGTATTTAAATGAAAATCTTTTGTCCGATTTAATTACTTTGTCCTGTTTGAATTTATATGCCAGTCTGTAACTTTCACCTCTGTTGCAGGAATTAAAGAAAGTCATCAGAAAAAAACTCAAAAAGCAGATTGAAACTATTTTCTTCATTTGTCTGTACTTTATAACTTTTTATTCAGCGCATAGCACTTTTGAATCCTGAAATATTTTACCCTGAGATAAATAGCGAATAAAAGTTCAGTTTGTTTAATTCAGGAAGCTGATTGTATTCAGCTTCCTGAATTGTAATCCTTAAAGATTTCATTATACAAGGTAAGGATTATCTGTAATAATAACGCGGGAATTTCCTTGAAACAGTAAACACATTCCTGTTAAACAGAGATGTTGAATAACCCAGACCCCTTAAAGAGAAATAGACATTCCCTCTCAGGTAGGCTGTCCTGTCGATGTAATATCCGCCTGATCCTGCATTTAAGTAGAAGTTAAAATACGGGTTAACGCATAACTGTGGTCCCAGTACGCTATACAGATCAGCAGATAAATATACTTTCAATCCCGGGGTAACTGTCAGGTTAACATTACTGTTAAATGAGGGAGTAGTTGCTGAAAACGTCGGTGATGGAGCACTGCTGACATTTGTCCATCCGGACGTTTTACTCCATCTTGCTCCCAGTTTGATATTACTTGATACAGTAATCCCCTGTTGTACCCAGCAGGAAGCAGCTGCCTTAACTTCAACATTTGCATCCATCTGGGCTTTGAAAGTGATCCAGAAAGGAACAACTCCACCGATAAGGGTAAAGGCAGATTGATTCCAGGAAACCAGATTTTTAGTAATATTTTTCTGGTAACCGGTTTTTAAGGTTACTTTGTAAGCTGCATTACCTTTATATGTATTCCTCACATAGGCCTGGGCATTCTGCAGGGATCCTCCTGAAACTTTAGCATCGAAGTGAAAGGCAGGATTGAAGGTTACTCCTCCCGACACTATCTGTACTTTGAGATATGAATTATCAAGAACTGTCATACCGGCAAAATTCTTTGATACATTTATGCTCTTATCGAAAGTATAGACACCATCACTAATTGCAGAAAAGCTCTTGGCATGATGGATCTCATCTTCCTGTTGTATCCGTTTTGCATCGAGCACTCTTAACTCATCATTAGTAAAGAAAAGATCTCCTTCGGGAGCAGGAATATCAATTCTCTCACGCCGGTCCATAAT
>CAZWUB010000068.1:0-2265 GCA_964637415.1 uncultured Rikenellaceae bacterium | reverse complement strand
ATCAAATTGTATGATCAAATTTCACTCATATTATATGCCTGATCAATAGCTCACTGCTGGTATTTTAAATACCAACAATCTTTACCATTTATACCAACATCTGATAATTACTATACCGGTTTCTGAAAATAGTAATACCTGCTTCCGGGTATTAAGCACCCGTAAATGAAAAGAAATGAAACACCGGATAAGTTTGAAATGAAGACTTATCCGGTATTTTATGAAATAAATGCTGGAATCTTGTTATTCTTCTCTTCAGAGGAAAGAAGAACTACTTTGTGACAACGAAAAATTCTAATTCACAGGCGTGCTGGGTTTATTATCCCTTATTGATCCTGCCGGGATTTCCATATTCTTTGGTGAGTTGTTCCCAGTAAAATACGATACTATACCTGGCAGCAATTTACCCATATCAACAGCACCATAAACCCTGTCAAACTGATGTTCCAGAGGCTGACCCGTAATTATTATCCATCCGTCACCGAAATTGAATTCAATCAATGTAGGATTATTGTTTGAATCGACACAGTATATTGTAGTACCATCAGGAAGATCAGTAAAAAACTCATGACTTGCATAATTGTGATCCATCTTTGTGGGAAGGGATTCGACTAACGGCAGGTTATTATCTGTGACATAATTAAAATTATCAAGCTTAAAATTGCTTTTAACATTTCCCGGAAGAATCAGACCTGCGGTGACCATTGATCCATTATTCCACCCCTTATCACATGCTTCCCAGAACAAAGCACCACCACCATTAACGAAATTGGTAAAGCGTATCTGGCTTGCTGCATAATTATTATAAAAAGTCTGATCCTGATCATTTGAGATTATAACCAGGTCCTCTCCCGGTAATAATGAAACCCCAGACATTTCTGTTGATTTTATTATTTCATAAGTGTTTTTGCCTGTGCCCTCTGTAAAACCATTGGCTTTCAGCATCCTGATCACAGCATCACTGCTCCATGGATTCTTATCCATAAACAATTTAACATGTGAAGCTGTCCCTGCTCCTCCCCCTACGTTTAATGTATGATTTGCACTACCAATAAGTCCATCCGAATCCTTAACCGAAAGTGTTACAATATATGAGGAGCTTTCTGTATATGAATGACTAGCAGTTACGTTATTACTCCAATCTGTATCCCATGTTCCGTCAGATTCGAAATCCCACCGGAATTCTAGTTTAGAAATATTGTCGATATCATCAGTAGATTCAGAAGCATCAAACTGGAATTTTGTACCTATTATTCCTGCAGGTGGGGTAATTTTAAACTTAGCCTCAGGTTGAAGGTTATGAGTCGATGAGATTAATATACCATTCTTTTGAGTTATATAATAATTTAATTCCTTAGGAGCAAAAATCAAATCATAGTAAAAAGGACCTGGACCGTTTACGAACGAAAGAAGCTTTACTACTATATTAAAATTTTTATATATGCCGGCATATTTACCAATACTTTTACTTATAGCTTCTCCATCAAGATCATCGACTGACTCAAATAACCATAGAGCCAATTCCTCTTTATTATCAATTAAAGTCTCAAGGAGATGATCAGCTAAGCCAATAACGTTGTTTGTTCTTAAATCTTCTTCAAGCTCAAAAATCCGGGAATACTTGATATGGAAGTGATTTGGAAGTTTCGTTAATTCTGGAGTTGGGCAAAATCCTATTAACAAATCAACTGTGGATAGGATAAACTCTGCTGTATTTAAAATTGTAGCTCGTCCTACAGGATCGTTCCATTCAAGGAATTTTGAGAAATCCAGGCCTTTTGACAAATAGATTCTAAAAGATCCATCTCCCAGAGGATATTTTGTAATCGCCGGTTCATTTACCCCAAATGGTATCCAATCCAATTTAAATCCGATTATTGATGATTGTGCTTGCACTGTTACAACTTTTGATAAGGAACCTTCATCAGGATATATACCGGCACCGTAGTTTACATGTCTCGGGTTTACAAATTTTATGTTCTCACCTTGATCATCCTCTATGGTTGGTTCACCACCAAACATAATGCTATTTTGAGATTTACTTCCTTCATTTTGAAGAATCTCTATCGATTCCTTCATAATTTGTGCTGCTGTCTGATAGAACAAAGGATTAGATTCAAAATCAAAAACAGTCTCAGGATCCCTCTTGATTGATTCGCTGTATATCTTAAGTAATTGTTTGTATTTTTCGTGTTGCCTTGCTGTTTCAAGATATTGCTCCCTTTGATCATGGGATGTATTGAATAAATGAGGATTAAATAACAA
>CAZWUB010000067.1:0-18454 GCA_964637415.1 uncultured Rikenellaceae bacterium | reverse complement strand
ACACAATCTTAAATCTGGTACCCGTCGGACCCTTAGCCGGATCGGTATTTGATTCGACAGTTATCTGTCCTTTATGCATTTTTACAATACCATAGGTTGTAGCCAGGCCAAGTCCCGTCCCATGTCCGAGTCCCTTTGTTGTATAGAAGGGTTCAAATATTTTCACCCTGTCCTCTTCCCTGATACCCGTTCCTGAATCTCCTACTGTTATTGTGACGTCGCTGAGCGAATCTTCAAGAAGTATATTGATTTCTCCTCCTCCCTGCATTGCATCCAGAGCATTTTTGATAAGGTTTGACAATACCTGGATCATCTGTTCGGAGTCGAGCATTGCTTCAGGATTACCTGCCTGATCTGCAATTTTTACAGTAACATTCTCAGGGACAATAACACTTTCCAGACTGTGGGTTACGAGTTCTTTAATATTTACCAGTTGATGGTTAACCTGACTTTTCCTTGCAAAATTGAGTAACCCTCCGACTATCTTCTTACACCTGCCAGCCTGTTCAACAATAAGCCTGAGGTCTTCCTGTACCGGATCATCAGACTTGCATTCGTCGAGAAGGATATTACTGTACATTATGACAATTCCAAGAGGATTATTCAGCTCGTGTGCTATACCGGCCGACAGCTGCCCCATGTGAGCAAGCTTTTCAGATTGCTTGAGAGCCTGCTGCATAGAGCTCAGCTTTTCATTTGAGAGAGCCAGCTCGTTTACAGATTTATGAAGTTTTTCGATAGTATAAGGAAGACACATTTCAATCTCCGCCAGCCCTTTCTTAACTGCAGCTGCATGTTCCAGACAGGTTTCATATCCGCAGGCCCCGCAGTTCAGCTGATCTTTTTTTGTGAGTTTACCCATTGAGACCAGGATTTCATTTACATCCTCCTCGTCGGGTAATAGGAGACGGTGGTCATCAGCCCGGTGATGAACTGAGAGATCTAGATCTGAATACTCATCAATATATGATTTCCAGGAATTCAAATCTATTTCTACCATCTTCTGGTTTGCATAAGTACTGACAAGAGCCCGCCTGTTATATTGTTTCCCGTTCTTTGAAAGACCGGGACCCATTATGCATCCCTCACAACAAAGCAGCTCCATGTTCTGTTTTTTTATCAGTCCTGCCTCAAATTCCTTGAGGGCTTCCTGGAAACCTATTCTTCCCTCAGCTGCTATAATATTTCCCGTTATTGCATCGTCATTAATATTTGCCGTCTGAAGCAGTCCTCTTGTGACAGGAAAAATTGCTCCTCTTCCTCCCACCGGCGGATCAAAATCAGAAGGCTGAACATTGTCGGGAGAGATACCAAGCTGAGCCAGCAGTTCCCTCAGTTCCCTGAAAGTAATTGCTTCATCAACATCACTGCTTTCTGCCTTTTTTGCGACACAGGGACCAACAAACACAATCTTCGTCTTTTCCCCGTATTTTGCATGAATAACCCTTGCCATTGCAACCATCGGCGATACAATTGGTGCAAGCTTGTCGACAAGGGCCGGATGATAAAACTTTACATAATTGACTATAGATGGACAGTCAGAAGAAATAAAATTCTCTTTACTCTCCTCAACCAGCTGCTTGTATTTATCGGCAACCAGATCTGCACCGAAAGAAACTTCTGCAACATATTTGAAACCGATAGCCCGTATCATTCCTATAAGCTGTCTGTGATCCGGAATATCAGAGAACTCTGCCGGAAAGCTTGGTGCAATAATTGCAGCTACATCATGTCCTTCGGCCAGCAATGTAAGAACTCTGTCAGCCGTGTTGAGATAAACTTTAGCACCCTGACTGCATACTTTTGTGCAGTTACCACAGGCAATACACCTTTCCTCAATAACCTCAGCCTGCCCCCCTACAATACGTATTGCCCTTGCAGGACATTCCCTGACACAGGTATAACATGTCCGGCAGAGCTCTTTTATTGTGTAAACAAGCATTATCTTACAGTTTTACAGAAGAACATTTCTTTTAACGTAATGAGTATGAAATAACTTTTTATCAGCTATCTCACTGTTCTCTTTTATCAGTTTCTCAGTCAGGGTGATCATCACAGGCGATTTTTCAGGCAGGTCTATAGCCCCGGTCTCATCAGCCTGATAGATCATTTTTATTAAATTTTTCCTGTCATCTTTCTGACTCCTGTACGGCATGCCGGCACCGTTGATACATCCTCCGGGGCATACCATCACTTCTACAAGGTCATATTTTTTACCGGCTTCAATTGATGTTTTCAGCTTTTCCAGCCCTGTCAGTCCGTCTACCACAGCAACAATCAGTTCAGTATTATCCACCGGAATTGAAGCTTCCCTGAAGGATCCCCCTGTTCGTAGTTTTTTAAATAGCTGTTTATCAACTTCTTTCTTAAACTTTTTAAAGAAGAGTGATTTAACAACTGCTTCAGTCAGCCCCCCTGATAATTCCGACAAAGTTGCTGATGAACTATACCCTTCCATGGGAGGATCAGCCTGTTCGGAATCCGTATTCGTAACATCAATACCGTAAAGTCTTATAAGCCTGCCCAGTTCCCTCACTGTAAGTACTGAGTCTATATCGCTTATTCCCTTTCGCATCATGCCGTCGCGTCTGGCTTCAAATTTCATTGCAGTACAGGGCGTAGCGGATACTGAAAAGATCTTTTCAGGCTTAATTTCTGCCTGACCGGCAACAAGGGTTTTAATAAGTGCACCTGTTAACTGCTGAGGACACTTAACAGTTGACAGCAAGGGAAGAATTTCAGGCATACTCTGCTCTGCAAACTTTATCCATGCCGGACATGCCGAGATAAACACAGGCTTATCACTGCGATTTTCAATTTTACTTACAAGCTGGGCGGTTAGCTCGGAAATAAAAAGATCTGTTCCTGTTCCGGTTGTGTATACTTTTTCAAAACCTATTTTCCGCAAAACTGAGTTTAGTATCCTGTCGAAATCCCTGCTGTACTTCAATCCCAATTCTTCAGCAATGCCTGCGGGTACAATCGGTGAATACTGTATCACCTTCATAAAATCGGGATTATTGAGATATTCCTGGACCTCAGAGATATTATGTTTTTCATGAAGCGCGCCTGTGGGGCAAACGAGTACACACTGGCCACAGTTTATACAACTTGAGAAGTTAAAATCGCGGTCCATTGCGGGGCCAACATGAATACGGCTTCCACGGTTAATAAAGTCGAGTGATGTTGCAGTAATAATCTCTTCACACACTCTGACGCATCTTCCGCAGACAATACATTTTGACAATTCCCTTACGATTGCCGGGCTTGACTGGTCGAGTCTGGGTTTTATTTTCTTCGCACGGATCCTTCTTTCCCTTATATTTAATTCTTCGGCGAGGCGCTGAAGCTCACAGTTATTGTTTTTATCACAGTACAGGCAATCATCCGGGTGGTTTGAAAGAAGAAGCTCAACATTTGTTTTTCTTGCAGTGATAACCCTGGGAGAATGAGTTTTTATCTTCATCCACTCCTCAACCGGCTGGGAGCATGCAGTGACAAGACGGTCACGGCCTTCGACCTCAACAACGCACATACGACAGGCGCCTGTCGGGGTAAAATCCTTCATAAGGCAGAGTGTAGGTATTATAATACCATTACGGTTTAGTGCGGAAAGTATTGTTTCACCTTTTTCTGCACGGATCTTTTTGTTATTTACCTGAATTGTAAAAAGCATAACTGCTATTTAACCTTTACTGCACTGAACTTACAAACTTCAAAGCATATTCCGCAACCGGTACATTTTTCCTCAACAATAAAAAATGGCTGGAGCCTTGTTCCGTAAATTGCATTTACCGGGCATTTGGAGGCACATACTGTGCATCCTGTACATTTATCAACATCAATTGAAAATGTCCTTAATCCCCTGCACACATTTGCCCTGCATTTTCTGTCGAAGATATGTTCCTCAAATTCCTCCCTGAAGTTTTTCAGGGCGCTCAGGAACGGATTGGGTGCTGTCTGACCCAGTCCGCATAGAGAAGTATCTTTCATAACAGATGCAATCGTTTCGAGCTGCATTACTCCCTTGAATCGTTCCAGAGTGGTTCCCGAATCATCGTCAGATGGCTTCCTTATAACGCTCTGAAGGATTTCCAGCATACGTCCTGTCCCTTCCCGACAGGGAATACACTTACCGCAACTTTCATTTCGCATGAATTCCATATAATATCTGACGAGGTCTACAATACATGTATCCTCATCAATTATCACGAATCCTCCTGCTCCCATCCCCAGTCCCTGTTCCTTCATTGCTTCAAATTCAACTGTCAGATCGAGATTATCGGGAACAATGAATGAACCGGAAGATCCTCCGATTTGTATCGCCTTAAGCTTTTTGCCATCCCGGATACCGTCTGCAATGTCTTCAAGAATTGTACGGAAGGATGTTCCCATTTCAACCTCAATAACGCCTGAGAACCGTCCCTTTCCGGCAACTGCGAAAACTTTTGTGCCCGGGCTCATCTCAGTACCGAGTGTACGGAACCATTCCGGTCCGTTCTGCATTATAACCGGCACATTCATAAGGGTTTCCACATTATTAATTACAGTGGGTTTCCCGAACAGGCCGAATGATGTCGGATAAGGTGGTTTCAGCTTGGGCATTCCCCTTTTCCCTTCGAGGGTGCTTATAAGAGCAGTCTCTTCTCCGCAGACAAATGCTCCGGGCTCCTTACGTATGATAATATCAAGCTTATAGCCGCTTGAAAAAATGTTATGCCCCAGAATGCCATAATCCCTGGCGCTGTCAATAGCCTTCTGAAGTCTGTTCAGCGCATGCTCTGATCCTCTTCTGAAAAATACTATCGCATTTGATGCACCTATCGCATAAGAGGCTATTGCTATTCCTTCAACAAGCCTGTGAGGGTCGCTTTCAAGCATCAGCCTGTCAGTAAAAGCACCCGGATCACTCTCCTTGGCATTGCAGACAATAAAACGGGAAGATGATGCCGTATTCAATGTCTGCTTCCATTTCAGCCCGGTCAGATATCCTCCGCCACTTCTACCTCTGAGGCCGCTTTTTTCAATTATATCACAAACCTCTTCATAAGTATAATGCCTTATTGCTTTTATAAATGCACGATATCCTCCGCGGGCGATGTATTCATCAATGTTTTCAGGATCATAACATCCGCAATTTCCGAGGATCACTCTTTTCTGATGAGCAAAAAAAGGAAGGTCTTCGATAAACGGGATACCCGGCCACAGTTCAAAACCTAAACTCCCATTCTGACCAATCAGATCATCCTCATTAATATCGTTGTGAAAAACACCATTTAAAAGCGGTTCGACCTTTTCTTCTGTTATATTTCTGAAAAACAGCCTGTTCTTACCGGGGAGCTGGATTGCCAGCATAGGCTCAAAATTAGCCGGTCCGGTACAGCCTACATTAATTATCTCAGCATTATGTTCGTTTTCTGCATTATATGCACTGACAGCAGAAAAAGTTCTTTCTGATCCTGCTATAATACTGCTTGTGCCTGAAGATAAATATATTACCGGCCTGTCGGTTTTTTCACGACGGATCTGACTGAGCACTTTTTGTGTCTCGGGTGGCAGGGTGTCAGATTCGAACATCAGCACCTTACCCGTTAAGTATTTTTTCAGATCTTCCATTTAGTCACTTTCGATGATATACCTGAGTTTCTTTAACAGTTCGGGTATCTGATCATGGCTAACCCGGGTGTTGTATTTTCCGTTAACTGTCAGCAAGGGTCCGTTGGTACACCCCCCCATGCATGTCACAATCTCATAACTGAATACTCCGTCCCTGGACGTTTGTCCGGGTGCCAACCCTGTCTCTTCTCTTATCCTGTTAATAACTGCCTGTGATCCATTAAGAAAACATGAAGTGCCGTGACATATCTTTATTACTATCTTTCCGGCCGGTACAAATCTGAACTGGTCATAAAAAGTTGCTAGTCCATAGATCTTTGTTGTGCTTAATCCTATAAAACTTCCCACCCGTACTATTATCTCCTCTGAAAGATATCCATTCTGATCCTGTATTTCCTGAAGAAGCGGGATCAGATCTTCTCTTTTCCCGGCCTTGTATTTCTTTATAATTGATTCAACATCTGTGCTCATCAGGGTAAGTAATATGTAACACAAATATAATGATTTATTGTTAATAAATAAACATTGTTATTTTTTTAACAATGATACAGAAACGTCATGCATGACGTTTTTACCGTCGTGGAAACGCCATGCATGGCGTTTTTACCAAAAATATGTTAATTTTGAGGCTGTTATTTTAAAAATAACAGAGACGCGATGACAACCGTAATAGAAATGCAGATATGTCTCGGAAGTTCCTGTTTTTCGAGGGGAAATAAAGATGTTACAATGTTCATAAAGGATTATTTAAGGCAGCATCATCTCGAGGACAAGGTTATTTTTAAGGGCGCCAGATGTATGGGCAAGTGCAGTAATGGTCCGAATCTTTCAATAAATGGTAAGATCACAGAAGGGGTTACCCTGGCCGTAATAGAAAGTATTCTGGATAAGGAATTAGGAAAAATTAAATAAAAGGCAACATTTCAAAATGAGTGACAGAAGACCTGTTTTGAAAATTAATGACGAAAGATGCAGGAATTCCTATTCATGCGTACGTGTTTGTCCTGTCAATGCCATTGAGGTCAGACCACATAAAGCACATCCTTCCATTCTTCCTGATAAATGTATTGGCTGCGGATTGTGCTATGTTTCCTGTTCACCACGGGCAATTGAATTCCGTGATTCGAAAGAAGAAGTAAAGAAGCTTCTGTCATCAGGACGAAAAACTGCTGCTCTTATTGAGCCCAGCATTGCAAGTGAATTTGACGATATCACCGATTACAGAAAGTTTGTAACAATGATCCGTTCACTCGGATTTGATTATGTTCATGAAGTTTCCTTTGGTGTCGATCTTATTGCTGCCCATTATGCAGAACTTTTCAGTAAAGCTGAAGGCAAGTATTACATTACTGCAAACTGTCCGGCTATAGTAAAACTGATAGAAAAATACCATCCTGAGCTGACTCCTAACCTTGCACCCCTGGTATCACCGATGATTGCCACGGCAATGGTAGTAAAGGAGATACATGGAAAGGATATTGCCACTGTTCAGATCGGGCCCTGTATAGATGCAAAGGATGAGGCTCTTTTATATGATTCCGGCAATCTGATTGAAGGTGTTCTTACATTTATTGAGCTCAGACAGATGTTTGAAGAATACGGTATCCAGGAAAGACTTGTAAAAATGTCTGATTTTGATCCCCCTTACGGCTATTGGGGAGCTCTTTATCCGCTTCCCCCGGGCATTATACAGGCCGGAGGGCTCAAACGCGACATGGTTTCAAGCAAGGTCATAACAGCTTCAGGAAAAGAGGACTGTCTGGAAGCAGTACATGATTTTGATAATCACATTGATACAATCCATCATCATTTCAATTTGTTTTTCTGTCACGGTTGTCTGCTCGGACCAGGTATGGAACATCATACAGAAAGGTTCAGAAGAAGAGCTCTTGTAAGCAGGTATGCTGAAAAGAGGATTTCCACCCTCGACAAAGAGCTGTGGCAGAAAAACATGGACAAATGGATGAAGCTGGATTTCTCGAGAAAATTCACTCCCGACGATCAGAGGATCCCTGAACCACCTGAAGAGGCCATTAACGAAGTTCTGAAAATAGTTGGTAAAAACAACCCTGAAGAAGAATTAAACTGTGGCGCATGCGGATACTCGTCGTGCCGCGAGTTTGCCATAACGGTTGCCAAAGGACTTGCCATTCCCGAGATGTGTCATACCTTTAATCTCAGGAACAAGCAGGAATATATTGAGACACTAAGGCAGACCAACCGGAAACTTGCAGAAACGAAAAAAGCGTTGAAGGAATCGGAGGAGATTGCCCTCAGAGAGAAAGAGGTGGCTCAGAGTGCTTCCGATATGCTGAATAATATGCTTGAAAAGCTGCCGACAGGTGTCGTAATTGTAGATAATAACCTCAGGATACTCCACTCCAACCTGAGTTTCATTAATATTATAGGAGAAGATGCCAGGGCTATTTCCGAAATTATTCCCGGACTGCAAGGTGCAGATATAAAAACCCTGATCCCCTTCAATGTTTATAATATGTTCACCTATGTTTTAAAGGAAGACGATCCTGTGGTAAGCAAGGATGTCCACTTTGAAGATAAAATGTTGAATATATCGATCTTCCCTATTAAGAAAAACAAGATGTGCGGAGCTATTATCAGGGATCTTTTCTCTCCTGAAGTCCAGGGAGAAGAGGTTACCAACAGGGTCTCAGAAGTAATTGAGAAGAACCTCGAAATGGTTCAGAAGATTGGTTTCCTGCTGGGAGAAGGAGCTTCCGAAACCGAGCAGATGCTAAACTCAATAATAGAGTCTTACAAGAAAAGAGGAAGCATCAATACAAATCGCAGGTAATATCTTGGAACAGGATTTTTATATAGAGGTCAACAGCCAGCAAAGAAACCATGACGGCGAAAAAATCTGCGGTGATGTATTCCTGTACAAATATGTAAAGGAGGAAGACAGAGTAATTGCAGTGCTTTCGGATGGTATGGGCAGCGGTGTCAAGGCAAATATTCTTGCAACTCTCACATCGACGATGGCATTGAATTTTACAAGGGAACATAAGGAGGTTGACAGGATTGCTGAAATAATCATGAATACCCTCCCTGTCTGCAGTGAAAGAAAAATAGCTTATGCAACTTTTACAATTGTCGATATAGAGAGCAGCGGGAGAACAAATATCCTCGAATATGACAATCCATCGGCAATTGTTCTGAGAGGTAACAGGGAGTTTGATCCATCGTGGAAGGAGGTTATGCTTCAAAAAGGGAAGCATACCGGCAAGATCCTTAAAACCTGTACATTCACTCCTGAGAAGGAAGACAGGATAATATTATGTTCCGATGGTGTCTCCCAGAGTGGAATGGGCAGTGCAGAATTTCCATTCGGATGGGAACGTGATAATATTGTTGCATATGCAGCAAAGCTTGTCAGCGGCGATGCTTCCGTTTCAGCCAA
This sequence comes from uncultured Rikenellaceae bacterium, assembly GCA_964637415.1. Taxonomy (GTDB): domain Bacteria; phylum Bacteroidota; class Bacteroidia; order Bacteroidales; family VadinHA17; genus LD21. The sequence continues at coordinate 9,420 of CAZWUB010000067.1, read as the reverse complement.
TATACTTGCTGCAAAGATTGTAACGATGGCACATAAAAATGATGCCTTCAAAGCCAAAGACGACATAAGCTGTTCAGTGATATATTTCCGGGAGCCCCGGAAATTGCTTATATGCACAGGACCACCCTATGAAAAGGACAAGGACATTGAGCTTGCTTCAAAAGTGAGTGCTTATGAAGGAAAGGTGATAATCTGCGGAGGAACAACTGCTGACATCATTGCCAGGGAACTTAACAGAAAAATTATTGATGAGCTTATTTTCGAGGATCCCGAACTTCCTCCCGAAAGCTTTATGGAAGGTATTGATCTTGTTACAGAGGGAATTCTGACACTCCAGAAAGTGAATGAGATATTAAAGACCTTCAATAACAGCGTCCATCTGGGAAAAGGTCCGGCCGATAAAATAGTTAAGCTCCTGATGGAAAGTGATGAAATACATTTTATTATCGGAACACGCATCAATATTGCCCACCAGGACCCGAACCTGCCTGTTGAGCTTGAAATCCGCAGGACCGTCGTAAAACGTATTGCCAGGCAACTCGAGGAGAAATGGCTTAAGAAAATAAGCTTCGAATATATTTAATCATTCCTGAGCTGACCCATGAATTCAATTGTTTTATTGAAAAGATGAGGCTGAATATCCGGATATGTCAGCTTTTCCGGAAGTGAATCCATAATCACTTTTTCGGCAATTTCTGAAGTGTCAGGAATATCGCCAAGACTGGTGACCTCGGCGAAAAAAAGCCTTCCGTATCCTGTATTTCCATCCTTTTCAACCGAATATGTAGCTATACAACTGAGATCAAACTCCATAGCTCCCGTCTCCTCCATAACTTCCCTTGCAGCAGCCTCTTCCGGCGTTTCACCGGGCTCAATATGACCACCGCATATTTCCCAGGTATTCCTCAGGTGGTGGCGGACAAAGATCCATTTGCCCTTAAACCTTGCACTTATTACCGAGTATGTCAGCGTTCCTTCCGGGATAAAACTCCTGTCAAAAAACCTTACACTTGTCATTGCCTGTAATGTTAAGGTTGCTAATGTAAGAATTATCACTATAAATATATTTAAGTATTTTTGAAGCCTGATTTATGATCATGGCAGCCGTTTTACTACTTGCACTCTTTTTTGAGATATTATCCTTCATTGCGATCAGGGATCATTATGCAAAACGATCAGGGACAATATATTATCTCATTAAAGCAAGCCATTTTGCATTGTCGGTTCTGATGTGGTTTTACATTTTTAAAGTCCTTACCTGGAAGGGTTTCCCCGATGAGCCTTCACATTTAAATGACAGGTTGATCTTTACAGGTTTGCTTAGCGCTGTGTTGATCCCGAGGTCAATATTCAGCCTTGTTCATTTCATCGGGAAACTTATCAGAAAAAAAAGGGGCGGACATATCCGCTGGCTTACGGAAGCAGCAGTTATATATTCGGTTTTGGTCTTCCTGACTGTATGTAACGGATCATTCTTTGGGAGGTTCAATTTCAAAACTGATGCGGTCACAATAAACATAAAGGGGATGGATCCGTCACTCGACGGATTAAAAATTGCACATCTGACAGATATGCATCTGAGCAGTTTTTACAATAAGAGCAAGCGCCTTGAAGAAGTCATGAAAAAAGTTGACACCTACAACCCTGATCTTATTGTAAATACAGGTGATTTTATAACTCTTGGCTCAAGGGAGTATGGCAGGTTTGATACTCTGCTTTTAAAACACAGGGGCTTGTATGGCAATTATGCAATAATAGGTAATCATGATATGGGAACCTACCTGCCCGACAATTATTCCGTAGAAAAGAGAGCAAATCCTGACAGGATGCGTGAACTGATAATGAAATCAGGATATCATCTCCTGAATGATGAAAACACAATAATCAATATAAAAGGTGTAAATGTTGCTGTCATTGGTGTGAAAACAGGTGGTTCTCATCCTGAGATAATTCATGGCGATGTCAGGAAGGCTTCTGTCGGGACAGACAGCGCCGGTCTAAGGATTCTGTTATGTCACGATCCCAACCAGTGGGATAAAGATGTTGTTGGAAAAACAGATATTGAACTCTCACTTGCCGGTCATACTCACGGAATGCAGATGGGAATTATAACAAAGAACTTCAGATGGAGCCCTGCAAAGAAATTTTACCCCAGATGGCACGGATTATATTCAGAAGGTGAGCAGTTCCTGTATGTCAACCGCGGACTTGGTGTTCTCGGCGTCCCTTTCAGGATATGGATGCCCCCTGAAATAACAATTATCACATTAAGATCAGTTAAATAATTACGGACAGGATGACAGCCATCAGGTACAATGTGGAATTAACCGGAAGGCGGTCGATAAGTATTATCGTTCGTCCCGATAAAAGTGTTACTGTAAGAGCTCCCCTGAGGACTTCACTGAAAACAATTGAGAGATTTGTTCAGTCAAAATCAGCCTGGATACTGAAGCACCTTAATACCAAGCCGGGAATAAAGCTGTTGCACAACGACAAGGAATATGTTGACGGTGAAATATTTTTATATCTGGGGAAGGAGTACAGGCTCCGGAAGATTGAATCAGTAAGACAATCTGTTAAGCTTAACGGTGAGCTGTTGGAAGTGGGTCAGGAGGATCTGAATGATACCGGGCGAACACGGTTTCTTGTAACCAGATGGTTTATCCTTGCAGCCCGTAAAGAACTGACTGAAAGATTGAGAGACATTCTCAACAGATACGAAGAATTAAGATTTGAGCCCTCAGGGCTTGTGATCCGGCAGCTTAAAAGCAGGTGGGGAAGCTGTTCCTCAAAAAGAAAGATAACTCTTAATTCGGAGCTTGTGAAACTTGATCCGGTACTGATCGATTATGTGATCATTCATGAGCTTTGTCATCTCAAACACCATAACCACGGACCGGATTTCCATAAACTGCTGGGAGAAATAATTCCTGAATACAAATCGCTGCGGAAAGAGCTCAGAAACTTTATAATCAGATAATAATCTCTGTGGATCTCTGTGAAATCTCTGTGGAACTCTGTGTAACTTTCTTTTTTTAAAAAACTTACACAGAGATCCACAGGGTACACAGAGTTACACAAAGGGTTAAATCGTGTACTCCTGGCCTTTGGATGGGATTTCGATATTTGAAAAACCGGCTTCCTGAAGTCTGGCAGAGTAATTTACCTGGGTCTCATATTCACCATGAACCAGGAATGTCTTTTCCACTTCTTTCTTATTCTGGCATCCGAGGAAATCGATCATTTCGTTATAATCGGCATGACCCGAAAATGATTCTATTTTTCTGATCTCTGCATTTACAGGGTGAACTGTTCCATGAATAGAAACCTCATTATCCCCTCTTAAAATCCTTGCGCCGAGTGTGGGAGGAGAACAATAACCGACAAAAAGTATTGTATTTGCAGGATTTGATATGTTATTTGCCAGATGGTGCTTAATTCTTCCTGCTTCTGCCATGCCTGATGCTGAAATAATTACGCAGGGTTTTTTACTGTCATTAAGCTTCTTTGAATCTTCCTGCCTTGTAATATAGAACAGACTGTTGAATCCGAAAGGATCACTGTCGGTTTTAAGCAGTTCCTGGAATTCCCCGTTAAACCATTCGGTATTCAAACGGAAAACTGTTGTTGCATTTACTGCAAGCGGACTGTCGACATAGATATCTATTCTGGGCAGTTTCCCCTGGTTGAAGAATTTATTCAGTGAATAAACGATCTCCTGTGTTCGTCCGACGCTGAAGGAAGGGATAATAAGCTTGCCCCCGTTATCTACACATGTCCTGGTAAGTATCTTCAGTAATTCCAGATCGGCATGTTCATAATCCTCATGAAGTCTGTCGCCATAGGTAGACTCTGTTATTAAAATGTCAGTCTGAGGGAATGGAACCGGAGAAGGCAATAATCTGTTAACAGGTCTCCCGATGTCACCTGTATAGGCAACCTTTCGTACCTGGCCGTTTTCCTTTATCTGAATATTGGCAACGCCGCTACCCAGCATGTGTCCGGTATTTGTGAACCTTACTTTAATATTATCATCTATCCGGAAGTTCATATTTCCGGGGATCCCGATAAAATGTTTCATACATTCCGCGGCATCCTCCTGCGTATAAAGGGGAGTTGCCAGGGGAAGACCCTTCTTTGCCCTTCGCTTATTGAATGTCCGGGTATCATGTTCCTGTATAAAGGCTGAATCGGCAAGCATTAAAGAACAGAGATCCCTGGTAGCGCTGGTACTGATTATGGATCCCCTGAAGCCCAAGTGGTACATATACGGTATCAGTCCGGAGTGATCAATATGTGCATGAGTCAGTATTATATGATCAATTGTATCAGGGTCGAACCCCAGAGTTCTGTTCATTTCGTCTGTCTCCAGACCCTTGCCCTGGAACATTCCGCAGTCGAGGAGCAGCCTCTTGCCTGAATCAGCTGTAATAAGAAATTTGCTGCCTGTGACTTCACGGGCAGCACCGAAAAATTTAATCTTCATGATTGTTTTATGAAATTTGCCCTAAAGATAATGATTTTGAAATTCCCTATATCCTTAACCCGAGTATTGTCACATCGTCGATCTGGTTCGTTGATCCTTTCCAGTTTTCAAGTTCCATCTCGAGTATATTCCTCTGTTCGATCATAGGCTTGTAATATATTTTCGCAAGAAGATCCTTGAAATTCGCCTTCTTGTATTTTGCCCCGGCAGGTCCTCCGAACTGAGAAGCAAATCCGTCAGAAAACAGGAATATTGTATCTCCCCTGTTCACATCAATTTTGTAATTTGTGAAAATATTCTCTTTGCCATGATGAATACCTATAGGCATTCTGTCGCCCTTATACTCCCTGAATTCACCACCCTGGACAATTATCAGCGGATTGAAAGCGCCTGAGAACTGCATTGTTTTGCGGTCCTTGCTCAGAATACAGAAAGCTATATCCATCCCGTCAGCCATCTCTCCCGTCTTACCGGTCTGATGAAGGGCTTTTACAATTTTGTTACGGAGAAGATTCAGCACTTTATTTGCCTGAAGGTTCCTGTTATTTGCTATGATCTCATGAAGGGTTGATATTCCCATTGTACTCATAAAGGCCCCGGGAACTCCATGTCCTGTACAGTCCGCTACGGTAAAGAATATCGATTTATCATTTTCTCCTATCCAGTAAAAATCACCGCTTACAATATCCCTGGGTTTATATAAGATGAAGTAATCAGCAAAGGATTCCCTGAAATGATCCTCAACAGGAAGTATTGCTTTCTGGATCCTTCCGGCATATTCAATACTTGATGTGATCTCCATTTTCTTTGCCTCTATCTCAGAAGTCCTTTCCCTGACCTTTTCTTCAAGAAGCTTATTTTTATTATTGAGCTGCCTCTCCCTGAGATGAACAATAAATATGACCAGAAGGAGCAATAGCAACCCGCTAATCAGATAGAATAAGAAAGTCTTTGTAAAAGGTGCTGTAATTGTGAATTTTACTGATTCAGGTTCCCCCACATTACCCCATATATCCATAGCTCTGACCTGCAGGAGATAATCTCCGGGTTTAGTGATTGTTTCAATATAATTTGTTCTGACTGACCAGGGCGACCATCCCGGCATTATTTTGTTTATATAATACTGGTAATGAGTTGTGTTCTGTTTAAGGTAACCAGGAGCAACAATATTGAAGCTTATTACATTATCACCCCTGTTAAATTTCACATCCTCCAGGTTGAACAAGGTACCTTTATCGTTTGAGATGCTTTTAATGTAAACATCTGTAAGGGGATCTATAACGGCTGATTTCTTCCTGTCAATCTCATAGAGCCTGTTATCACCATCTATTACCCAAAGATTATCCTGTTCCACAATAACTGATACCACATTATCAAAAATTTTAAGGAGAGACAGTTCAGTATTATTTATACTCTCTGAGGATCCGTAGTCAATCCATCTGTCATTCACATTAGCAAGGTGTATGTTTGACAGAGGAAAGTAAAATTCACTATTCTCTGTTCCTTCCGTAACACCCGGATTATAAATATCAAATCTGTCATCAGTATTATTAAACAGATATACTCCTGTTTCGCTGAAAAGAAATACAGAATCCTGGTGTATACCGAGTGTATATCGTTCAGGGAAATTGTTTTTTACCAGCCAGCTTTTCAATTCAGAAGCACTGTCGGCTGAAACCGTACCGGTTTTGTAAACAATATTGTCGCCGCCCAGCCACATTCTCTTATCCCGATCCGGAATTACTGAATAAACCGGGTTCAGGAATCCGGGATCGGGTATTTCCGATATCCATTTCCCATTCTCCTGCTTCACTGAAAAATAGCCGTCAGCAGCAGCAATAAAATATGCCCCGTCAAATTCTTTCCAGCTTATATTGTTTATATAGCGGTCGGGAGTGACAATCCCGGCTTTATGGTCGTTGATTACATATAAGCCTTTATTTGTGGCAGCCAGTATTCCGTAAGGTGTTGAGACGAGCTGCCGGCATTTATCATTCAAACCTTCAACTTTTCTGTACAGGTAACTGATCGCTTTAAGAGTAGATACTTTTTTACTCGTATATTTTATTTTCTGAACAGGTTGCGGAGGTTTAACAACTGGCACAGTTTCAGAAGGATCGGCTTTCCTGCCGAAAATCCTTGTAAAAATATTCTTCCTTGTATTACCTGCCTCATGCTGTATATGCTCCGTAGCATTAGCAGATACAGGTGTCTCATACTGCTTCGTTTTTACAAGAATTTCCTTTTCATCATAACTTCTTAACTCTGAAAGAAAAAAAACACCTTCGCTTGTGGCAACATACAGTTCGTTATTATATTTTAAAGCAGAGGAAAGGTTTCCGATCAGTCCGGGAAAGATCTTGTAATTAGCCACAGGAAGCTTAAGGTCGGCCCTTGTCAGTCCATACTGATGAGATAGCCATAAACCTCCTGTATTATCTGATCCAAGAGCAAAGACCTCATCATCGGGCAGGTCGTTCTGATTATTTATAGTAAAAAGAACCTTACGGCCCGATTTACCGACTACGATAGCACCACCTTCAAGAGTTGAAAAAGCATAGGCAGAATCACCCAGGGCAATTCCTTCTGAAAGAATATTCTCTTCAATATAACCCTCGTCCTTAACCTTGTAATCATAATACTTTATTCCGTCAAACAGGCTGAGAGAACTGTTCCCAAGGCCCAAAAGAACAAGCTTTGAGTTATATGGAAGTGAGAACAGGATCTCGGTTTTTTCAGTCAGATACCCTGTTACAATTGGGAAAAGTGTATCACTTTCAAGCCTGTACAGTCCTTTGTCAAAAACATTTATATATGTATTTTCCGGTGTGACGAACATCCCCGAAAACGGATAACCCGGTTTAGAATTTAAACTCAGATCCACTCTGTTTGTCTGCAGATTGAACCTGTTAATTGATTGTTCACTGTAGAACCAGGCTGACAGACCGTCAAAAATTATACGGGTTATTGTTCCTGTAAGGGCTGAATCGCCGGACAATGATATGAACCTGAATGAACCTGACTCATCTTTCCCGATATATCCGAATTTATTGTCGCCACCGATATAAATCCTCCCGTCATAGGGATTTTTCTGCATTGAATAAGGTATTGTCGGCAGCTTCAGTGTTGTCCAATCCACACCATCAAATACAAGTATACCTTTCCGGTTGGCAAAATGCATCACTCTGTCATCATCCTGACAAATTGCCCAGCTTTGATTTTCGATATTTCTGCTTTCGGTATAATGTGTCAGAAGGGGGGATCCCCGCTGTGCACTTACAAATTGAAATACAAGCGATAGTAAGAACAGTACCCGGACTTTTTTCATAATAACTGACAGGAAGACTTTCACATTAACAGATTGTAAATTTATAAGAAAAATCCATATCATCTGTTAAAATGAATGAACAGATAGTGTGAAATGATCAACAGTTATTTCTGCCGGGCCTATACTATTTTATTATTATGCTGAGAAGAAGTGAAAGTCCGAGACCTGTGAGAGAAATAATAGTTTCCATTATAGTCCAGGACTGGAGGGTCTGTTTTTCGTTCATGCCCAGATACTTATTGACTATCCAGAATCCGCTGTCATTTACATGTGAAAGGATCGTAGCTCCTGACGAGATAGCGATCACAATTATGGCTGTGTCGGGCTGGCTCAGGTTTAAAGCCGGTAATACCGGAGATAATATCCCTGCTGCAGTAATCATTGCAACTGTTGCAGAACCCTGGGTAACTCTCACCAGCGCCGCAAGGGCCCATGCCAGGAATACTACCGGTATTGACGATCCGGCAATTGATTCTGCAAGTATGACCCCTATACCACTGTCTACAAGTATCTGCTTGAGAACTCCACCCGCACCTGTCACCAATATTATTATACCGGCAGGTCCCAGAGCTTTTGTGCTCAGATCAAGAATGGTCTGACCCGACATCTTCAGCCTGAGACATAGTAAGATAGACAGCAATGTTGCGATTATCAGGGCAGTAAAAGGATGCCCTATAAATATCAGGATATCAGTCAGCAATGTTTTGTTTAATACCCCCTTGTCGGCACCTACCTTAATGAAGGTGCCCATCAGGATCAGCAAAAGTGGTACAAAAATCAGCAATGCAATAATTCTGTAAGATGGTGTTTTATGGCCGGCGACCTCCTGTTCTCCTTCCGGTTTTATTATGTCATCAGGAGCGGGGATATAGATCTTCCCTGAGATAAATCTGCCAAATACAGGGCCTGCAATAATAGCTGCAGGCAGACCAATTATCACTCCGAAAAGGATGACCCATCCCAGTTCAACTTCAAGGATGTTTGCAACAGCTACCGGTCCTGGTGTTGGCGGGATCATTGCATGTCCGACAGCCAGTCCCGCCAGAAGAGGTATTGCATAAGCTAAAACTGACCGTTTCGTTTCCCTTGTAAGTGAATAAACAACCGGAATAAGAATTATGAAACCCACATCGAGGAAAATTGGTATTCCAATCATAAATCCGGATAACATCAAAGCCCAGGGAGCTCTCTCTTTTCCGAATTTCTTAAGCAGAAACCTCGAAAGAGCCTTTGCTCCTCCCGAACTCTCCAGCATCTGTCCGAAGATCGCACCAAGCCCGACAACCGTAGCTATAAAGCCGAGGGTGCCTCCCATCCCCTCCTGAATGCTTTCCGATATCTTCGTCAAAGGCATCCCTGCAAGGATCCCCACGAAGATCGAAGTAATAAGGAGGGAGATAAAAGCATTTAACCTGAATTTCAAAACCATCATGAGAAGCATTGCTACTCCGGCGATAACGATAAGGAAGATATAGGGGGTGGACATGGTACAAGTTTGGAGTTTGGAGTTTGGAGTTTGGAGTTTGGAGTTTGGAGTTTGGAGTTTGGAGTTTAGAGTTTGGAGTTTGGAGTTTGGAGTTTGGAGTTTGGAGTTTGGAGTTTGGAG
>CAZWUB010000066.1:8126-18528 GCA_964637415.1 uncultured Rikenellaceae bacterium | reverse complement strand
TTGTTGATACAAACATTGTTTTCAGCGCAATTCTTAATTCACAAAGTTGGATTGGCCACATTCTTCTATACTCCGACAAGATTTTAAAGTTCTATAGTCCAAGGTTTCTTCAAACCGAGATTCAGAATCATAGACAAAAGATTAATAAGTATACGAGCCTATCAGACTCAGAGATAGACGAATTAATCGATGTCCTTTATGCCAAGATTACTTTTATATCTGAAGAATTTATTCCTAAAGAAATTCTTATAGCGGCTGATGAATTGACTAAAGATGTAGATTATGATGATGTTATGTTTGTTGCTTTAGCAATCAATTTTAGATGTAAGTTATGGACAGGGGACATTATTTTAATGAATACTTTGAAACAAAAAGGATTTAAAAGATTCATTACAACAAATGAATTAAAGGATAAGCTTAAGAAATAACACCTGCTTACACTACATAAGGTTTTGAAGCGGTGTTTGGACTGCATGACCGCATGACCGCCCGACAATCAGCGTACACTCAACTATCTTATGAAGTGTGAGTGTGAGAGCGGGAGCGGGAACGGGAACAAAAAGAGTGAGGCTCTTGCTCACCCTCCCGCTTTCACTCTTTTTGTTGACCCACCTGGGCTCGAACCAGGACTCTGCGGAACCAAAATCCGACGTGTTGCCAATTACACCATGGGTCAATATATTTACAACTGACGCTGCAAAATTATAAAAAAATTCGGGTTATTTAAACTTCAGGGATTTAAGACTCCGGAAGGCCGTAATTCTAATTCTTCCGGGAAAGGAATTTATCGTAAAACTCCTCATTCATTTTGTTTACCTCCACAAATTTGAAAGGACATTCAACCAGCGACCTGAGTATCGTACCCAGCTCACGCATGTCCTCATCCCCATGCTCATAATACCATGTGACCTCTGCATTCTCAGCTACTGCCTGAGCTGCCGATAACCTCTTCAGAAAGATATAAAGCCACTTTATAGAGCCTGTATTTATATATTCAAATCCCAGATCAATACGGGTATTGCCCTGCCACTCCCTGACAAATTCCGAAATCCATTCCAGCCCGGGCTTATAGAAATGTGAAGGATTCTCAATTATTGACCTCCCCATAACAAATATCTTCCCCGGTTCCAGTATAACCCAAGGTGACCTCTTCGTCGGCTCAATAGATAATTTTTCAGGGTACGTCATAGAATATCTCCCAATTCACCAGAAATAAACAAAAACATTATATAAACAAGGCATCAGACTCAGTATCCCGCAAAAATACAAAACATTACTGTCATTACAAAACTTCCCCGGAATAACTTTAAGTACTCTAAGTACTCTAACTTACTTTAAGTACTTTCTTCCGCTCCCTCCTGTCAAACAACGTCGGCTCCGGCTCTTCCCAGAGGCTGGGATGTTCATCTTCAAACCTCTGAATGATGGCTTTCATAAGAGTGATACGCAGGAACTCAGATTTGTTTGTTATCCGGTATCTGCTGCAATAAATGCCGAGAGCCCTCATCTCCCTGCTGTTCAGCATAACCGTTAACCTGCTGGTCCGTTGCAATCCTTTGTCCTTATATGCCGAATGCCTCATTAACGGCGGTATTCTTATTTGATCGCTAAATTAGGTAATAGCTAAATCGTTACAGAGTATATTATAAAATGTTTTTGAACAAAAAAAGAAAGCCGGGAGATAATTTCCTGGCTTTCTTATATTTAGAATATTGACAACTTTATGAAAAACCCACCCCCACCTCCCGCTTCGCGGGACACGCCTTCAAAGGGAGAATTACAAACTACAGAACCACTATGCCATTGCGCCTCTGTGCCGTTGCGCCCTTCCTTATGCTTTATTAGCACTCCCGAGTACCGACACAACCTTATGCTTGTAAAGCTCTTTCAGCTTGTCGCGGGCAGGACCAAGGTAGTTACGCGGATCGAATTCACCCGGTTTCTCAACTAACACCTTACGTATTGCAGCAGTCATTGCCAGACGGCCGTCGCTGTCGATGTTAATTTTGCAGACAGCTGATGCGGCAGCCCGCCTGAGCTGATCTTCAGAAACACCTGCAGTGTTTTCCATCTTACCGCCATATTTGTTGATCTCATCAACTATATCCTGAGGTACCGAAGAAGCTCCGTGAAGAACTATCGGGAATCCGGGAATACGTTTTTCACATTCCTCAAGAATATCGAAACGAAGAGGTGGAGGCAGTTCTCCCGGCTTGACCTTGAATTTAAAAGCACCGTGAGATGTGCCAATTGATATTGCAAGTGAATCAACTCCGGTTTTCTTAACAAAATCTTCAACCTCTTCAGGCCTTGTATAAGATGTATGGTCTGAAGATACTTCATCTTCTATCCCTGCAAGAACACCAAGTTCTCCTTCAACTGTAACATCATACTGATGTGCAAATTCAACAACCTGCCTGGTTACCTTGATATTTTCCTCATAGGAGAAATGAGATCCGTCGATCATCACTGATGAAAATCCTGTTTCAATACACGATTTACATGTTTCGAAAGAATCACCATGATCGAGATGCAGCACGATAGGAATTTCATATCCAAGTTCTTTTGCATAATCCACTGCACCTTTTGCAAGGTGCTGCAGCAAAGTCTGGTTTGCATATTTCCTTGCACCTTTTGAAACCTGAAGAATAACAGGAGATTTTGTCTCCACACAGGCGCTTATAATAGCCTGTAACTGTTCGAGATTATTGAAATTAAATGCAGGGATCGCATATCCTCCCTTTACTGCATTTTTGAACAATTCTCTCGAATTTACTAATCCTAATTCTTTATAGTGTAACATATTAATAAGTGTTTTTAAATAGGCCGCACAAGATAGTAATTTTAACTTCAGCTTCAAAAATAATTAAATGCAAATCAACTTTAAGATGGAATCAGATATAATATTTATCTTCGTAGTCCATTTTTAAAGCCTGAGATGGCTCAAAATATTACTCATGCAGCAACATTGTTCAAATTACGTATTTTATAAATGAATACATTTTGCGGACATAAAACAAGTTAATAAGATGAAGAAGATTTTAATTTTCCTGTTTGTGTATTTTTCTGCATCATCAGGATTTATCCGTTCGCAGGAAAAGGTCTGGTCACTTGAGGAATGTATTAAATATGCTATTGACAACAACATACAGATAAAGCAACAGGTACTGCAGACCCGCTTCCAGGAGAATACCCTTGAACAGTCAAAGCTTAATCTGCTTCCAACCATTAATGGCCAGGCTTCCCATAATTATTCATTCGGCCGGGCACTTGATGAGACCACCTATGAATTCACTGATAATCAAAATATCCAGTCGAACAATTTTTATGCAGGAGGCAGCATGAATCTCTTCAACGGCCTTCAGAATTATAATACAATTCAGAAAAACAAATACCAGCTTCTGGCCAGTGAGCTTGATCTTCAGAGCATTAAGGATAATATTTCACTCAGCATTGCACTTGCTTATCTGCAGATCCTCCTGAACACAGAGCTTGTTACAACTACGGATAATCAGCTGCAGATCACAAAGCAACAGATTGCAAAGACTAAGAAAATGTTTGATGCGGGGAGTGTTGCAAAGGGGAATCTTCTTCAGATCGAAGCCCAGGCAGCAAGTGAGGAACTGCAACTGATTACTCTTCAGAATCAGCTTGAAATTTCATATCTCACCCTTACGCAGATGCTGGAACTTCATTCTCCTGAAGGATTTAAAATTGTTACTCCGGATATTTCTATCGATACCACCATGGCAATAACAGGTAAAGTTGACGATATTTTTAACCAGGCACAGGCATTACGGCCTGAAATAAGAAGCGCCGAGCTGAAGCTTACAGTAAGTGAATATGATCTTAAGATCGCCAATGGTGCAAGAAGTCCGAGATTATCCCTGAACCATTCAATCAACACCCGTTTTTCCGATATTGCAATAAAACCCGCCAATCAGTCTGAAAAGTACACTTTCTCCGAACAGTTGAATGATAATCTTAATTACGGAGTCGGGTTCTCACTGAATATCCCGATCCTCAACGGCTGGCAGGTAAATAAGAATATTTCAAATTCAAAACTTAATATAGAGAACAGCCGTTATACCCTGGAATCTGAAAAGAAACAGCTTTACAAAACAATCCAGCAGTCTTATGCCGATGCTGTAGCAGCTCTTAAAAAATACAGTGCAAGCAGAAAGGCTGTAACTTCTATGGAGGAGTCCTTCAGGTATACCGAACAGAAATTTGATGTGGGGATGGTCACTCCTGTCGATTATAATGCGGCAAAAACGCAGTTGCTTAATGCACAGTCAGATATGTCGCAGGCTAAATATGAATATATTTTTAAAACAAAAGTCCTTGATTTTTATAAAGGATTACCACTCAATCTCAATCAGTTATCTAATTCCTCAACGATATCAAAATGAAGAATAATAAGATTTTAAGGATCCTCATCATTGTTGTAATAGTTCTGTTGGTCTTTGCTGTTATAGGAAAGAAAGCCGGCTGGTTCGGCAAAGCTGTCACAGTTAAGGTCGCCGTCGAAAATGCAGAAAGACGTTTGATAACTGAAACAATTACCGCCAACGGGAAGATCCAGCCCGAAAAAGAAGTCAAAATAACTCCTGATGTCTCCGGAGAAATAGTCGAACTTACCGTCAGGGAAGGGGATGAAGTAACAAAGGGACAGCTTCTGCTGAGGATCAAACCCGATATTTATATCTCACAGAGAGATCGTTCCATTGCCGCTATCAACTCAGCCAGGGCAAGGCTGGCACAGGCTGAAGCCCAGTTTACCCAGGCTGATCTGTCATTTAAAAGGACTAAACAACTTTTTGAAGAGCAAACTATCTCTCAATCGGAATATGAGCAGGCTGAAGCATCTTATAATGTTGCAAAGTCAGAGGTTGATGCAGCAAGATTCTCGGTTGTAAGCACAGAGGCCTCTCTTAAGGAAGCAAATGAAAACCTTGTAAAGACATCAATTTATGCGCCAATGACAGGGACCGTTTCAATGCTTCTCGTGGAACTTGGCGAAAGGGTTGCAGGAACTAACCTTATGGCCGGTACAGAAATACTTCGGATTGCAGATCTGTCAAGAATGGAAGCACAGGTGGAGGTCAATGAAAATGATATTGTAAGGGTGAATCTCGGGGATACAGCCCTTATAGAGGTTGATGCCTACCTTGACGATAAGTTCAAAGGCATAGTCACTGAAATAGCAAATTCGGCAAAAACCACAGGTGTGTCGGCTGATCAGGTAACAAATTTCGATGTCAAGATATTTATTCTTCCTGAATCCTATCAGAAAATGGCAGCCGAAGGTATTAATCCCTTCAGACCAGGAATGTCAACTACGGTTGAAATACAAACTGAGACAAGAGAGAATACACTCACTGTGCCAATCCAGGCGGTTACAACACGAATGGATACATCACAGGTCAATGTAAAGGCAGCTAAAGATGATATCCGTACACTGTTATTTATTACAGATGGAGAATATGCCCTTGCGAAAGATGTAAAGACAGGCATCCAGGATAATAATTATATTGAAATAATATCAGGTATCAGGGACAGCGTAAGGGTCATATCAGCACCTTTCAGTGCAATAAGCAAGAAGCTTTCCGACAGCAGCCTTGTGGAAATAGTCAAAAAAGAGGATCTTTTCAATGAGAAGTAATATCCCGGCATCTCTTATTTTGCGATGATATTATGTATTGAAACCGCCACCGGCCTGTGCTCTGTTGCATTATGCGACGGGAAGCGGGTTGTCACATTAAAAGAAAGCAGCGAAGGCCGTTCACATGCTTCTCTTCTTACACTTTACATCCGGGATCTGCTCCGTGATTCGGATATCAGGGCTTCAGATCTAAGCGCTGTAGCAGTAAGCAAAGGGCCGGGGTCCTATACCGGGCTAAGGATAGGTGTATCAGCAGCCAAAGGAATCGCCTATGCAGCTGCAATTCCATTGATCGGCATTGACACTGTATTGTCGATGTTTCATGGATTTAAAGATTTCGCAGCCGAAAAATACAATTTCGCACCTACAGACCTTTTCTGTCCTGTCCTTGATGCCAGGCGAATGGAAGTTTATTCCGCAATATTTGACCAGAAAGGTAAAATCATAAGAGAATTAAAAGCTGAAGTAATGAATAATGATTCATTCAGCGGGTATACAGGTTCTTCAAGATTGTTTCTTTTCGGCGATGGTGCTGAGAAATGTATAAATGTTATCAAAAGAAAAAATGTAATTTCTGATACTGATTACATGATCTCTGCTTCATCAATGTGTAAGCCTGCGGCAGAAGCTTTTAGTGAACAACATTTTGAAGATGTGGCATATTTTGAGCCATTTTATCTGAAAGATTTTTTAACTTCGAAGCCTGTAAAAAATATCCTGGGGAACTAATTGGTCCGGAAATTGTCAATGTTTTTGAAAAACCCAATGAAGAAATTATTGCTGTTAACAGCTTTCACTGTTATGTTTCTTTTACCGGGAACAAGTCAGAACAGCGCATATAAGTCCGGGGAAAAAATTGAATATATAATACATTACGGCCTGATAACAGGAGGAGAGGCCATCCTTGAGCTTAATACCGACACACTGAACGGGAAAGAAACACTGCATTCCAGATTAACCGGCCGGACACTAGGAATTGTCGATGTCCTTTTTAAGGTTTTGGATATTTATGAGAGCCACATGGATCCTGTTTCTGAACTTCCCCTCAGATCTGTCAGGAATATAAGCGAAGGAAATTACAAAAGGTACAATATTGTGGATTTCGATCACACAACCCGCAGCGATTCAGCAATAATTACAAGCGATCTTACAGGGATACATGTCACTCAACCGGGTATCCATGATATACTTTCATGCTTTTACTGGTTCAGAAATCATATACTTCCGTACATTGATACCGTTAAAAAAGGAGAAATGCTTACTGTTATGACCTGGTTCACCGATGAACTTTACCCTATTCAGATGAGGTATATTGGAACGGAGGAGGTGAAAACCAGGGCAGGAAAGATAAAATGTTATAAATTCAATCCTGTTACCGAAAAAGGGAGATTGTTCAAAACAGAAGAAGATGTCTCATTCTGGTTTTCAGCAGATAAAAATTTTTTACCGGTTAAAATACGATTTGATATATTTGTCGGGGCATTTATAGTCGATCTTCAGAAATATGAAGGATTGGTTTACCCACTTGATATAAAAAAGAAATAACAGAAAAAAGGAATAGGATAAATTTATGGCAAGCACTGCAGATTTCAGGAACGGACTGGTCATTGAATATAACAATGAGCTGTGTACGATAATTCAGTTTCAACATGTAAAGCCCGGCAAGGGACCGGCTTTTGTGAGGACAAAGCTTAAAAGCCTCAAGACCGGCAGAGTACTGGAGAATACTTTCTCCTCAGGTACAAAGGTAAATGTTG
Organism: uncultured Rikenellaceae bacterium; assembly: GCA_964637415.1. Lineage (GTDB taxonomy): Bacteria > Bacteroidota > Bacteroidia > Bacteroidales > VadinHA17 > LD21. The sequence continues at coordinate 11,106 of CAZWUB010000066.1, read as the reverse complement.
CCAGGGTAGAGAGACGGCCTTACCAGTATCTTTACAAGGATGACATCGGATATTATTTCATGCATCTCGAGACTTTCGAACAGATCCATGTCGAGGAACATATTATTGATTATCCGGAATTTCTGAGGGAAGGACAAAATATTGAAGCCGTGGTACATGCCGATACGGAAACTGTACTTTCCGTTGAGCTTCCTCAGAATGTGGTAATGGAAGTTAAATATACTGAAAAAGGATTGAAAGGAGATACCGCGACAAATGCCTATAAGCCGGCAACAATGGAAAACGGCTCAGTCATAATGGTCCCTCTTTTTATTAATTCCGGAGATAAGATAAAAATAAATACCAGCGACCGTTCGTATGTTGAACGCGTCAAAAGCTGATTTAAATAAAAAATGAAGATCCCGGGCGACAGGTTAAAAATATCAAAGTTCAAGCTTGATTCATTGCTTGACATCACAATGTCAATCAATGCCCATCTGCCTACCGAGGTCCTCCTTTCAAAATACGAATCGATATTACGGGATAGCCTCGGCATAGGCAAGATCCTTATTTTCAAACTATCAGACAATTGGGAGTGTCTTCTCAACGGCGGATTCCCGAAAGATTATGAAACTATCGATGTTGAAGAGAAGCTTCTCCATATTGATGAAATAACCTATGTATCGTCAGAACTCGATTTCAAAGGTGTGGATATTATTGTCCCGGTCTTCAACAATAACATTCATATTGCATTTCTCTTTATTGGTGATATAGAAGAAGAAGGAGAAGGCATGAGCCCTGTCCTCAAGCATCTCAACTTCATCCAGACCATATCAAACATCATTATTGTTGCTATTGAGAATATCCGTCTTCAGAAGGAGAGGCTGAAGCAGGAAGCACTCAAGAAAGAGCTGGAGCTTGCTGCCAGGATGCAGAAGATGCTTATTCCCGACAGCCGGCAGATGCCGCGCAGACCCGAGGTGACTGTGCATGGTTTTTATTACCCTCATTATGAAGTAGGAGGCGATTATTACGACTGTATCAGGCTGTCCGACTCCAAAACCGGTTTTTGCATTGCCGATGTATCAGGAAAAGGAATGCCGGCGGCAATACTGATGTCGAACTTCCAGGCCAGCTTCAGGGCCCTCTTTTCGGCAGATTCCGATCTTGAGGAGCTCTTACATAAACTGAATTCAATTGTTGTAAACAATGCAGCAGGCGAGAAATTCATCACATTCTTTGTTGCCAGGTATGACCATACCAAAAGAATTCTTGAATATATAAATGCAGCACATACTGCTCCGGTAGCATACAATACATCTACCGGCGAGGTCAGCTTCCTTAATACAACATGCGTGGGTGTGGGTATGCTTGATTACATCCCCCAGATAAAAACAGTATCAATACCAGTTCAGGGCCATTTCAAGTTAGTCTGTTATACCGACGGTCTGTCGGAACTTAAAGATGATTATGGTTTTGAGACAGGTACCAAGGAAATAATAAATTTTATTTCAAATAACCAGTCCGTTGAACAAAACATGAAGGATATGCTTGATTATCTTGGCATACCAGATGCTAATCCCTACCTTTTTGATGATGTCTCGATCCTGGCTGTCGACCTCAGGTAATAATTATACAAATTTTAACAGGAAATAATTCTTTTTCCCCTTCTGAATAAGAAGATATTTATTGTTAAGCAGTTGTTCCTGCCCGACAAGTATATCAGGATTATCAATCCTTTCCTTATTGAGGCTCACACCACCACCCTGGATCATTCTTCTGAGTTCTCCTTTTGAGCTGAAAACCTGTGAATGTTCAGCGCACAGAGAGGTGAAAGTAGCGCCCTGGCCAAGAACTTCCTTACCAATTTCAAAGGTGGGAACACCGTCAAAAACCGAAAGAAATGTACTTTCATTCATTTTTTTCAGTGTTTCGGTTGTTCCTTTGCCGAACAATATCTGTGATGCTTCAACAGCGGCCTTGTATTCCTCCCGGGAATGAACCATCACTGTCACCTCTTCGGCAAGTCTTTTCTGAAGGATCCTTTCGTGAGGTGAAGTGTTGTGTTCCGCGATAAGCCTTTCAATCTCTTCAAGGCTTAAAAGGGTGAAGATCTTAATATACCGTGCCGCATCTTCATCCGATACATTAAGCCAGAACTGGTAAAACTGATATGTAGATGTCTTTTCAGGATCGAGCCATACATTTCCCGACTCTGTCTTTCCGAATTTCGTACCGTCTGATTTTGTAATTAGCGGACATGTAAGAGCAAACGCTTCACCTCCCGTTTTACGCCTTATCAGCTCAGTACCTGTAACAATATTTCCCCACTGGTCGGAACCTCCCATTTGTAATTTACATCCAACTTCATTATAAAGATGAAGAAAATCATATCCCTGTACAAGCTGGTAAGAAAATTCGGTGAATGACATACCCTCCCGGGAATCTGAAGACAGTCTTTTTTTGACCGAATCTTTTGACATCATGTAATTAACTGTGATGTGTTTCCCGATATCCCGGATAAAGTTCAGAAAGGTGAAGTCCTTCATCCAGTCATAATTATTGACCATTAAGGCCTTGTTTGCTTTTTCAGGGTTGAAATCAAGAAATCTTTCAAGCTGTTTTTTTATACCAACCTGGTTTTTCCTGAGAGTTGGTTCATCGAGTAGATTTCTTTCTTCCGATTTGAGGGATGGATCTCCGATCATCCCTGTCGCTCCTCCGACGAGTGCAACAGGTACATGTCCGGCTCTCTGAAAATGAACAAGCAGCATTACCTGTACCATATGACCGATATGAAGCGAGTCGGCTGTCGGATCAAATCCTATATAACCGGCAACCATACCCTTTTCAAGCATTTCTTCAGTCCCAGGCATGATATCATGGACCATGCCGCGCCACTTTAATTCTTCAACAAAATTCATAACCGCATTTTTGAGAAATGCAAATATAGTAAAGGGATTTTATCCGATTAATCTATAACCTTCAAAAAAGACAAAAG
>CAZWUB010000066.1:0-8026 GCA_964637415.1 uncultured Rikenellaceae bacterium | reverse complement strand
AAATATCAACAACTATACTGCTGATAATCTGTTTACTAAAACGTTATTAACATTTTTGCCTCCGGGATGGATATTTTTGAATTACAACATTTTATAATTTTATGAAACCAGGCAGCCAGACTGCCCGTGATGAGCTTGAAAGTCAATTTCTGAATATTTGGTAAAAATGCTAAAGAAAATTAAGATGCGTTCTGGATTTTATTTCAGGACAAAGCTAAAATTAAAGGCTAAACAATACACTGATCATTTTCCCGCCGGGCCTCTGATAATTCTTCTAATAAATTTACTCCTGCTGAATTGTTTCTCTGGATTTGGTCAGAGTATAATCCGGTCCTCGATCAGTTCTCTGGGATCGGCTGTATCTGAAGATGGATTTATTCTCAGGCAGACGATAGGTCAACCTTCCAACACTCTGATTTTCATTAACGGGGAGCTTACATTAAGGCAGGGATTTCAGCAGGCTCTTTCGGGTGAGAACATTTATCAGGCTCCCGATCCACTGGATTTTAAACTTTCTCCAAATCCTGCCAGAGATAAGACACTTATTGAGTTCACCCGGGAAATCAAGGATTATACGATCACAATTTATAACCTTACAGGCACTCCTCTTGCCATAATCCGCGGCCAGGAACTTCAGTCACACTGGCTCGATCTGAAAAGTTATCCGGAAGGAATGTACATAATCACAATCACATCGGATAAAAAGACCGGATCCAAGAAACTGATACTTAATCATTAAATATTCAATTATTTAAAACATAAAATTCTGCCGATAAATGAAGAAATTAATCACATTGTTGTTCCTGGTAAGCACTTTTCTGCCCCTGAAATCCCAGAATAAAATCGGGGTCTCCTTCGGACAGATGTATTCAACATTCAGATTTAAGGATTCTGAAGGAGAGGTAGAGGATCTTAAATACACGATCAAATATGGTTATGGGGTCACCTGGCAACAGGAAATCATTGAAAGCCTTTTTGCTGAAGGATCTTTATCTTATACCGGCAAAGGCGCCACATCAACTCTGGGTGTACAGAAGCTTGACTGGTCACTTCACTATGTAAATGCTTCCATAGGTGCAGGTTATAAAATGACAATCGGCAGGCTCAGTCCTCAGGGAGGTGCAGGATTATACTATGGCAGACTGCTAAAGGCTGAACAATTTATCGGATCTGATTATTTCGACCTGATCGAAACAGACTATATAAGAAAGAGCGATTTCGGAGCAAATCTGTTTGCCGGTATAGGATATGATTATTCGGATAACGGATCCGTATTCGTCCGGTTGAATGAGACTGTCGGCCTGTTACAGCTTGAAAAAGATGAACAGGCAACTCAAAGAATGTTTAACAGGACATTCTCAATACAGCTTGGATTATTCTTCACAATACAATAAATAATACCTTATTTAAAATGAGAAAGAAATTCTATTTTCTGCTTATAATTCTGTTTACTTCAATATCAGCATCCGGTCAGATTGCCGACGGGATCACTTACCAGGCTGTTGCACTTGATGATAAGGGTAAAGAGATTGCCGGTCATGATATAAACGGGCTGATAATCCACAGCAAGCAGATAAGTGTAAGGTTTTCACTTCTGAGCGGTTCCCCTGAAGGTGAGCTGTTATACAAAGAGGTACATTCAACATATACCGATCCCCACGGACTTTTCACACTTGTAATTGGCCACGGAGAAGTCTCTCCTGACGGTCTTCATGATAAACTGACTGATATTAACTGGGGTGCAGACAAGCTTTTCCTGATGGTTGAAATTGATATCAGGAGCAAAGGAGATTATAAGATAATGGGGATACAGCAAATGATGGCGGTTCCCTTCGCCTTTCACTCTCTGAGCAGCAGTACAGTAAAATATAATGATATTGTTGATCTCCCTCAATTATCGGTCGTTGCAACAACAGGAAATTATTCCGATCTGAACAATCTGCCTGTTCTGTTTGACGGAAATTTCAATACACTGTCAAACAAACCATTTATTCCGGGTAAGACAAGTGAACTTACAAATGATGCAGGATTTCTGCGAAGCTACACCGAAACTGATCCTTTGTGGAAAGCAGCATTACCTGATTATTTTACCAAATCAAATCTTGCGACTGCAGGTTCTTCTCAGGTCCATTTTCTTAATATAACCAACAAACCAACAACACTTGCCGGTTACGGAATTACAGATGCGATAAGCAAATCTGCTCCTGCAAACATTATAACCACAACAAACATTTCAAACTGGAATTCAGCTTTCGGCTGGGGAAACCACGCAGGCTTATATCGTGCGGGAAACTGGGTCCCATCATGGAATGATATAATGTCAAATCCTTTCACAATAACTGCACCGGCTAACAACCAGATCCTGAGATATAATTCCTCAACAGGCAAATGGCAAAACTGGACTCCGAATTTTCTGACCAGTTATACCGAAACCGATCCCCGCTGGACAACAGCATCTGTAAACTATTATACCAAATCAAACCTGCAAACAAGCGGCGGGGCTCTTGTTCATTTTAACAATATAATCAGTAAACCTGCAACAGTTACCGGGTACGGAATAACAGATGCAATGAGGACATCTCATCCGGCTAACAGTATTACCGGTACCAACATCTCAAACTGGAATGCTGCTTTCAGCTGGGGAAGTCATATCGGATTATACAGGCCGGTCACCTGGATCCCATCCTGGAATGACCTTTCTGCAAATCCATTTACAATAACCGCACCTGCCAATAACCAGATCCTGAGATATAATTCAACAACGGGGAAGTGGCAAAACTGGACCCCGGATTATCTTGCCGGGTATACCGAAAATGATCCTTTATGGGCTTCAGCATCCGGGAATTATTATACAAAATCCAATCTGGAGACAGGAGGAGGTTCTCGGGTACATTTCAGTAATATCATAAATAAGCCGACAAACCTGGCCGGATATGGGATAACAGATGCTATGAGTACATCTCATCCCGCAAATATGATAACACCTGTGGATATTCCAAACTGGAGAATGGCTTTTTCGTGGGGAAATCATGCAACAGCAGGTTATCAGCCGTTTATTGTCCCCGGGCAGATACATCATTATCTCAGAGGAGATATGACCTGGCAGCCATTGACCGCTGATGCCGTAGGTCTGGGCAATGTAGAAAATATTTCATTAAACGGCTGGATGGGTTCTCCGAACCTGAGTATGCTGGGATTTATATTCCAGGGTGAATGGCATGCCGGTCTTATTGATGCTAATGGTCCGGTAATGGCAGATGTAATTATTAAGAAGGGGGGATCAAATAATGAATTCCTGAAAGCCGACGGGAGTACTGATTCAAATACCTATATGACTCAAATAACAGAAATAACAGATGAATTTTCTGCCACAACAGGTCAGACCAGCTTTACCCTGACACGGAATACTTCTGCCCTGAGTAAGGTTAAAATGTATGTAAACGGAGTAAGGATTAGCAATACGGCCTATAATGTTTCAGGTCAGATGATAACTTATAATCCTGTTAATAATGGTTCATACAACCTTACTGCAGGAGACAGGATCCAGTTTGATTATTCGTATTAATTAAACCAGGATCAATGAGACTGTCACTGGTTACTCTACTTTTAATATTTATCTCATGTCATGTTTCGGGACAGGGGATAACAAGGCATGGTCTGAATTCCTCATCCGGTTCTGACTTTGTGAATAAAAACGGCAAGACTGTAAATATCCCTTCATTAAGCAGGTACGGACAAGAACTTTTCATGGCAACCGTAACTACTTCTTCAGTAGTATCTGTCACCAGTACTTCCGCAGTAAGCGGAGGGGATATTTCCAATGCTTACAGTGTCCCGGTATCAGCATGCGGTCTTTGCTGGAATACTTCTCCAAATCCCACTGTTTCACACTTTAAAACATCCGAAGAAATTGAGGCAGGAGCATTTACAAGTCAGCTTACCCGTCTTATGCCCTCAACAACATATTACCTGAGAGCGTATGTTACTACCGTTTCGGGAACAGCCTATGGAGAAGAGGTAAGTTTCCAGACTCTGCCAAGAACCGATCCCTCAGAATGTCTGATCGCCTGGTATCCGTTCAATGGAAATGCCGATGAAGAGACTGGTTTGGGAACTGATGGAGTTATAAATGGAGCTGTCCTTGCTGAGGACAGGTTCGGAAATGCCGATTCAGCATATTACTTTAACGGTACTAATAACTCCGTAACTATACCCGGGTATTTGCCGGTAAACAATACTTTTACAATTTCATTCTGGGCATTTAGCGAAAAAGAAACAGGCACAGCCAATATTATTTCAGACGGAAGTATTAATATCGGAGGCCGTGATTTTTTGTTAAACTTCAGAATCAATGAAATAGGTGTCCGTGCAGACAAAGGAACGCCTCTCAACTATGAATATTCAAGCCCTGCAGAATTAAAAAATCTAAATCTTTTGAACAGGTGGGTTCATGTAGCTTGGGTTATGAACTCAGGGAAGTCCACAATTTATCTCGATGGTTTTAAAATAGCTGACATAACCATAGCAGGTACTAATGAAGGATCCCATGATGATCATGTAACTATTGGGGCCAGGCATGTCTGGACCAATATGGATAATTTCTTCCAGGGGAAACTGGATGAACTGCGTATCTATAACTGTAATTTACAGCCTGATGAAATTTACGGCATTTATTCAGCAGAGGGACCTGTCTTACCCTCTTTAGGCACAATATTCCTTTCAGACACGACTTCAACTTCAATTTCAGTGGAGAGCAATATTCTCAGTGATGGAGGAGCAACAATCACAGAGCGGGGAGTATGCTGGAGCAACTCATCTGGTCCGACAATATCGGATAATCATACCACAGATGGCACCGGAACCGGTTCATTTACGAGTAATGTAACAGGTCTGCTGCCCGGTACAACATATTACCTGAGATCGTATTCGACGAACAGTGCAGGAACAGTATACGGTAATGAGATAAGCTTTACCACAAAATATATTATTCCTACAGACGGACTTGCAGCCCATTGGCCGTTTAATGGCAACGCAAATGACGAAAGTGGCAATAATAATAACGGCTCTGTTACAAGTTCAATATTAACATCCGACAGATTTGGCAACCCGGATAAGGCATATAGTTTTGACGGTAACGGAGATTATATTTTAGTCCCTGATAATGATATTCTGTCTTTGGTTTCACATAACTTTTCATTTTCGTTCTGGGTATATATCAATCCCGGACCCGGAACTGATGTTAACATGGGATTTATTTCGAAAAGAAGATTCGACAGTATGGATGCAGCAAACTGGGAGTATAATCACGGCTATGACGGTGCAACAGGCAATACTATAAGGTTTTGGTTCAGTGCATTAAACGGAAGATGTGCCACTTACTCAGGAACTGATGCTTACGCAAGTGAAAAAGGTCAATGGATACATTGTGTGGCGACTTCAGATAATGTTTCATTAAAAATATATAAGGATGGCATCCTTATGGCCGAAGCACCAAGAAGTTATATCTGCTCACAGGGTAATGGCACCGGTCCGCTTGTATTTGGACGCGGCGGAGGCTGGAATCAGATATATTATCTTAACGGAATGCTGGATGATATAAGAATTTATAACAGGGCACTTTCAATTTCCGAAATTGAAGCATTATACCATGAAGGTGGCTGGTAACTGAAAGATAATTTTATTATCGTTATTCCTGATACAGAATTTTCACCCCATTTGACTTTGTGCCGTTGCGACGTGGTGCCGTCGCACCGTTGCACCGTTGGACCTTTGTGCCGAACCTTACACCCCTTAAATTATCTATCATATAGTCCAAAACAAAAATATTCCTATTTTTGTAGTCTTATCCGGTCCTATAGTTCAATGGATAGAACGGAGGTTTCCTAAACCTTAAATCCAGGTTCGATTCCTGGTGGGACTACTATAAAAGACCCTTATATGATTGATTATAAGGGTCTTCTGATTTATTGTACCCCTTTTTTGCACCCCTTTTTATTGTTTTATTAAATATAGGTGTTGAGGTTTGGTTGTCAGATAACTATGTGAAACTAATGACAGTCATGAAATTTTGGATAAGGTCTATACGAAGTCTTTTTATCCCCCATCCACCCACAGCAGCGTAATTGTTGGCAGACCAGTCTAATTGATTGTTATTAAGCAAATTATACGTATTATTTGTAATATCAATCATAAGACCAAGAGATATTCATTACAATTTCAAATAATATTGCATCATTGAACCTTGTAAGCGGTAAGCATCAGCATTTGCACCCCCACCTATTTATAGGTAATCCAGTATACCACCGTCAACTGGATGTTTTGGCAGCAGTTACTATTAACTGATGTGGTCGGGAGTTGGTGACTTCAATTACCAGAGCACCCACTTGGTTTTAAACGCTAATAATAACCGTCCTCTGCTTACTAACATGCAACGATAAGATGTTTTTATTCTCCATGTTGTTGAGGCAGTGTTGGAGTTGACCTCTGCCTCATCTTATCGTGAATATTAACCACTATGTAACAGTCTTGACTTTGACAGGGATTCCAATAATGGTTGCGGGAATTTGCCGTCGTTCAAAGAGAGTCAACCTATGGATTTGGTTGAAAAGAACAAAACGATTTAGCCTGAATGCTAAATTTTCACAGTGTTTGAATGTTACAGTGGGAATCTTTACAGTGTGGGTCTACTTCAGTCTTTCTTCTTACAGTCGGGAACTGCACCTACTCACCATTCTCCAACGAATATGCTTTATACATGCAGCGCCACAAAGGTAACATGGAAATGACCAGTTGTCAAGGTTTTTTGCCTGACCAACCATAAAAAAGTTGTCACACCATGTCTTCAAAGAAATCTCGCAGCGTGTACCCGTAGCAATCAAGCAAGTTGAACAGGCTTGTCAAAGTCAGGTTAAAACCATGTTCACCACGTTGAATTTGGCGTCTGGTTGCACCGTATTCAACATATTCGTCCTGATTCCTGCCATCGGAGAAACGAATCTCCCTGAGCATACTGCCAATGGTCTGCAATCTTTGACCGTTACTGATTTCGGCTTCGTCACGTATATCAATCATATCACTGCGTTTCTTATAAATAGTGAGAAGTCAAAATTCCGCACCTGATTAAGTGCAAAAACCCGTACCAAAACGGTCGTAATTTTCGAAATAAGCGATGAAAATGTTGCTTTAATGGTTGAGGATGCCTGAAATTTACGATGCAAATTTGGCAGAATAACGGTGTTTTTACCGTTTTTTTTACGCCAGAGGACACAAATGTGCCCCCTACAGGAGTAACTTCGTTGATCAAATTTTTTCGGTTGGTTGCAGCATACCATATTTTACACCGATACGCCTAACCTTGATGATGGTTTTGTTGCTGGTGGAAGTGATTTTACTAATCTCCCTTATGGTGCGTTTCTTGTTCAGATATTTCATTATTTCTTGGCTTTTCTCCTTGTTGAGGAACTGACGTTCATTTTCATTGCTCCCTTCTGGTCTGCCGAGTTTGCCGCCCCTCTGGATATACACCATTCTGCCCATCATCGTCCGTTCCTTGATGTTTTCCAATTCCATTTCGTAAAGGCTGGACATGACTGAAGATATCATTTTCCATATTTGGTTCTTCTTGCCATTTGGTCTGCTTTGCAGTCCGTTGTTGAGGATATGTACGTTTACTTCCTTTTCTTCCAGCCATTCCAAAGTCCGTATGACATCACCTGTGTTTCTGCCAAGCCGTGAGAATTCCTCAACAACTAAATCCGTCACTTTCCCCGCCTCAACCAACTGAACCACTTCTTTTCCTTTCGGACGTTCCATAAATGGGATGCTCCCGCTAACTTTATCAAGCAAGGTCAGGTCATAGGTGTCGTTATCCAGTTCAAATCTGTTCCCGCTCTGCTGGATAGTGGAAACTCTGTTGTATTTTATCTTCATAATTGATGTCATATAAATCACACATTAAAAATACACTTTTATTACGGTAAAACCAAATAAATGTTGCATTTTTTTGTTTCCGTTTTAATTAAAATTT
>CAZWUB010000065.1:17209-18729 GCA_964637415.1 uncultured Rikenellaceae bacterium | reverse complement strand
TGAAGTAAAGCTCTCAACGGCAGTTCCCGGTCAGACTATCAGGAGAATGACAGAGGTAAATACAACCGGAAAGCAGATCGGACAGCCTCTTTCAACAATACAACTGAAACCTTATGAGGTAAGATTTATAGAGGTGGAATTCTGAAAATCGTAAATTTTTTATTATGACTAACGGTTATCATGCACAAATATAGGGGGAAATAAGAAAGGGGGTAAGAATATAATTGAAATTGTATAATTGAAACTATGTACCTTTAAAGTTAATAACATTTTAAATATTAATATTTGCCGACACCCAAATTTTTTATTGACATGAGAAAATTCCCTGGCATCCTGGCTTTTTTATTTCTGATGACAGCATGCAATAATGCTGATGTTACCCGTTATGTTGATCCGAACATAGGAGGAGTGGCACCTCTGCTTACAACCAAAACACCTACCGTTCACCGGCCTCACAGCATGGCAAGGGTTTTTCCTGTAACAAAAACAGGACTTGGAGACCGCTACCTCTCAGATAAGATTTACGGATTTGCCGTTAACATGCCTGCATACAGGAACGGACATGTAACTGAGCTTATGCCAACAGCAGGAGCAGTATCTCCCGATCGTGAAAAAAATGCATCAGTCTATGATCATGATATGGAGGAGGTTCATCCCTGGCAACATACAGTCCTGCTTGAAGATCCCGGAATAGTTGCAGAATGGACAACTACCGAAAGAGCAGTCGTCTACCGTTTTATATTCCCGAAAGATAAACCTGCCAATATAGTTTTCAGGTCCTCTGGTCAGGCTTCTTTTAAGATAACCGGTAATAATTCAATACAGGGATGGGAAGAGTCAAAGGATACAAGACAGTATTTCCATGCCGAATTTTCAATACCATTTGATTCAAAAGGAACATTTGGCAGTATGGATTTGTCTGCCGGAAACAGCGAGGTAAGCGGACCGAGATCAGGTGTCTATGGTTCTTTTGCAGATCCGGGGAAGCCTGTCGAGGTAAGAATAGGGATTTCATACATCGATGAAGCTCAGGCAAAAGATAACCTGACCCGTGAAATGAGCGGCAAATCTTTTGAGACGATAAGCGCGGAAAGCTACAGGATATGGAAAGACATTCTGGGAAGGATTTATGCTGAAGGCGGTACTGAGCGGCAACTCAGGATATTTTATTCTTCATTCTACAGAATGCTTGAACGGATGGTCAACATTTCGGAGTACGGCCGGTATTTCAGCGGTTATGATAAACAGGTTCACAATGACAACGGAAGGCCCTTCTATGTCGATGACTGGTTATGGGACACTTTCCGGAGCCATCATCCACTGCTTTATCTGATTGAACCTGAGAGACAGGTCGATATGGTGCAATCTTATGTGAATATGTATGAGCAAAGCGGCTGGATGCCGACATTTCCGCAGTTTTACGGCGATTTTCCTGCAATGATAGGATTCCATTCGGCAGCATTAATCTGGGATACTTACCAGAAGGGAGGTACAGGATTTGATGTCGAAAAAGCCTATGA
>CAZWUB010000065.1:15662-17109 GCA_964637415.1 uncultured Rikenellaceae bacterium | reverse complement strand
TATAATCCTGCAACAGGGTTTATGTCACCCAAAATGGCTGATGGAAACTGGGTTGAACCTTTTGATCCGAAATTGTCGGGTGGGGTGGGGGCCAGAATGTATTACGCCGAGAATAATTCATATATCTGGAACTTCAGTGTGATGCATGATATCCCTTCACTTATTGAAATGATGGGAGGGAACGAATCATTTATTGGCAGGCTCGATAACCTTTTCAATGAGCCGACAAGGATAGCCAAGTGGCAGTTTATGGGGCAGTTTCCGGATGCATCAGGACTTAACGGGATGTTCCCGGCAGGGAATGAACCGTCGTTCCATGTACCTTATCTTTATAATTATGCAGGAGCACCCTGGAAAACCCAGCGAAGGATAAGGGAAGTGATGGAAATGTGGTTTGACGATGATCCTCTGGGACTGTCGGGTGATGAGGATGGAGGAGCATTAACATCATGGTATGTCTTTTCGGCAATGGGCTTTTACCCTGTTACCCCCGGCAATGGTCTATATGCAATCGGAAGTCCCTTTTTTAAGAAAGTCAGCATAAAACTTCCGGATGGTAAAACATTCACAGTTAAGGCTGATAATGTTTCAAAAAAGAATAAATACATACAGTCGGCAAAGCTGAATGGAAAACCTCTTGACAGAGCCTGGATAAAGCATTCAGAAATAGAACAGGGAGGTAAACTTGATTTCGTTATGGGAGACCGGCCTAATAAGGAATGGGCTGATGATCCTTCAATATTTATGCAATTAACAGATATCAGATAAGCTCAGGAGTTATTATTTCAGAATGAAGAAAGGGATCTTATTTACCGGGATATTGTTAATGGTAGTCACAATTTCCTGCAAGAGGGAAATTGTTACATTATGGAGTGCAGGGATTGCTGACGGATCATCAGCCGATCTGGCTCTGGGACCGGATGGCTTCAGACAGTTCCTTTCCAGAGATTTTGGCTTTGAGGATAAGTATTTTATTGCCGGACATTCAGAAGCGCATGAAACATTTCCCTATGTTATTCCCGGTCCCGTTGATACATGGGGAGGAACCTGGCCGACATCAGGATGGAGGACACACCAGATCAATGTTCTCTTCGGGATAAAAGATATGACTGCTTCAGCAAAGAGGGGTAACTGGAAACTCGTCATTAACCTCCTTGATTTCTCAAAAAAGTTTTCCCCTCTGCTGAAAGTCAGTATTAATGAAGATGATTATAAATTTCAACTGGTTAATGATGAGCACCAGATTGAGAACCAAGTACATCCCCGGCTTAATGAACCGGTTACAGATACAGCATCCCTCAAGGGTGATCTCAGTAATTCCACCAGGCGCTTAATTGAAATTGCTCCGGAGCCGGGGACAATAAAAAAAGGAGGCAACTGTATCACTCTGACTGTTCTGGAAGGATCGTGGATAATGTTTGATGAAGTGCATATTGAAGGGCCTGCC
>CAZWUB010000065.1:12522-15562 GCA_964637415.1 uncultured Rikenellaceae bacterium | reverse complement strand
TGCTTGAAGAAGGATCAGTGATTCGTTCAAAGCAGAAAGATCAGACCCTGGCAGATTATGTCGATACCCGGATAGGTACCGCACATTCCAGATGGATGATAGCACCTGGTCCGTGGATGCCCTTCAGTATGGTAAAGCTTAGTCCCGATAATCAGAATTCCGGCTGGCAGGCAGGTTACGAACCTTCATTTGAAAGCATTGGTACTTTCAGTCATATTCATGAGTGGACCCTCGGGGGGTTTGGCATTTTTGCTTCCAACGGCAGACTGATCACAAGGATAGGTGACGAGCTTCTGAATGAAGAAGGTTACCGTTCTGACATAAATAAACGTACAGAAGAGGCTTCCATCGGATATTACAAAGCTGATCTTACTGATTATGATATCACTGCTGAGATCACTTCAACCACACGCTGTGGTTTCATGCGCTTTACATTCCCGGAGAAGAGAGACAGTTCAAGAATACTGATCGATTTCAAAGTACCGTCAGAAAACAGATATGAGATAAAGGAAATAGAGGTAAAGGAAATAAATAAAAACAGGATCGAAGGGTTCTGCCACCAGCTGGCACCACGGGTATGGAGCGATGATGCTCAACAGGATTATACTGTCCACTTCGTACTTGAGTTTGATCAGCCATTTGAACTTATGGGAAGCTGGTTAAATGATACAATAAAATATGGTAATTCATTAACAACTGATGAAGTAGCAGAAGCCGGGATCTTCCTGGAGTTTAATACCCGTAAGCATCCGGTTGTACAGGTTCGCTCAGGGATCTCTTACGTAAGCATTTCCAATGCAGCATTAAATCTGGAAACTGAAATCAGTAATCCCTTCGGCTGGAGCTTCGATGCTGTACGGAATAATAATATTAAGACCTGGAATGAACTCTTCGGCAGGATTGTTATAACAACTGATGACAGGATCGAAAAGGTGCGTTTTTATTCGAATTTCTACCGTGCTGTATGCAGCCGCAATATTTTTTCAGATGTTAACGGGGAATGGATTTCAACAGATAAAATCAAAAGAAAGCTCGTAGATCCCGATCATGTTGCTCTTGGATGTGATGCATTCTGGAATACCTTCTGGAACCTGAATCAGTTCTGGAACCTTGTGACACCGGAATGGAGTAACCGGTGGGTAAATTCGCAGCTTGCCATGTATGATGCAAACGGCTGGCTGGCAAAGGGGCCGGCAGGTATGAATTATATCCCTGTAATGGTAGCCGAACATGAAATTCCTCTTATCGTAAGTGCATACCAGATGGGTATCCGGACCTTTGATGCAGAAAAGGCTCTTGAGGCGGTTATAAAAATGCAGACCACTCCCGCGCAGAAAGTTTATAATGGTTTTGCCGGTAACAGGGATCTCGTATCTTATCTTAAATATAAATATGTTCCGGTCGATAAGGGCCGTTTCTCGAACAGTATGGAATACTCATTCGACGACTGGACGGTTGGTCAGTTAGCTAAATCATTAGGTAAAGACGCTATATTTCAAAAGTTCAACGATCGCGGATACTGGTGGAAGAATGCTGTAAATCGTGAGAATGGCTATTGTCATCTCAGACGAAGTGACGGTTCATGGGAAAAAGATTTCGATGCCTTCAGGTCGGGAGCCAACAGACATTATGTTGAAGCAAATGCCTGGCAGATGACATTTTTTGTTCCTCAGGATGTACCTGCCCTGGCTGATTTCATCGGGAAGGAACGATTCATTGAAAGACTTGAATGGGGATTTAATCAGAGCGAAAAATGGAGGTACAATGCTCCGAATGACCAGTATTGGGATTACCCTGTTGTCCAGGGCAACCAACAGTCCATGCATTTTTCGTTCCTCTTCAACTGGGCAGGAAAGCCCTGGCTTACTCAGAAATGGACCAGGTCGATAATCGACAGATATTACGGATCAGGTATTGCAAATGCTTATCTGGGCGATGAGGATCAGGGTCAGATGAGTGGCTGGTTCCTGATGGCCGCCATGGGCTTGTTCCAGACTGACGGTGGGTGCAGGACAAGTCCTGTTTATGAGATAGCAAGTCCGCTTTTCAGGAAAATCGAGATCGATCTTGGGAAACGATTCGGAAGAGGTGAGAAATTTATCGTGGAAGCAGGAAACACCTCACGGAAAAACCTGTATGTAAGGAAGGCAGTTCTGAATGGAAAAGAACTTGATTCTTTTATGTTCCCTGCTGAAGAGCTGTTGAAAGGCGGAACGCTTATTCTTGAAATGGCAGAAGAGCCTGATACAACCAGATGGAAATAATAAGTTGTTAAATAATTTTTTAATAGGATAGATTATGACAAGAAGTGAAGTGAACTCAATCATTACCGGCCTGGAGAAATTCTTTGCCGATAATAAATTCATGCTTCCCGTATGGGCATCCTGGAAGCCGGAAGACTGGAAAGGTAAATATGATACTTGTTACGAGATCATAGATAATAAACTCGGATGGGATATTACTGATTTCGGTAGCGGCGATTTTAACAGGGTGGGTCTTTCCCTTTTTACTATTCGTAACGGTAACTGGGATAAGAAAGATAAGATGTATTGCGAAAAGATTATGGTTGCTGATGAAGAACAGGAAACTCCCATGCATTATCACTGGGCAAAAACCGAAGATATAATCAACAGGGGAGGAGGAAATCTTGTAATGGAACTTTATAATGCAACTGACGACGACAAATTATCACCCGGACCGGTAACTGTCAGTATTGACGGAGTGCTGACAACTGTCGAAGCGGGAAAGCCCCTTATCCTGAAACCCGGTCAGAGCATATGCCTGAAATCACGGCTTTATCACAGATTTTACGGTGAAAAAGGGAAAGGAAAAGTTCTGATAGGTGAAGTGAGCCTTGTAAATGATGATGCAAAGGATAACAGATTCTATGAGGAGATCGGCAGATTTCCAGAAATTGATGAAGATGTGAAACCTTACAGGCTTCTTGTAAACGACTATGAGAAATATCTTTGAAATGCAGAAAAAAATAATTGTTTCAGGGGTTGGTTGCTGTCTTGTAGATCTTTTGTACAGTGACATA
>CAZWUB010000065.1:4125-12512 GCA_964637415.1 uncultured Rikenellaceae bacterium | reverse complement strand
TACAGGCTTCTTGTAAACGACTATGAGAAATATATTTAAAAGGTGCAGAGGCTCAGCGGCACAGAGCCGCCTTCGTTAAAACTACGGCGGCCAAAGGGCACAAATGTTATTATAAGTGTGATTTTATTATGCAGAAAAAAATAGTTGTTTCAGGGGTTGGTTGCTGTCTTGTAGATCTTTTGTACAGTGACATAGATTTTAGCAGTGATACGATTCGTCCTTATTTGTCAATAAGCCGGGGTGATGGAGGATTGACGCCGGGCAAGCTTGTGTTCCAGGAGGAGTTTGAAAGGTTTTGCAATGTTCCGTTTATTGATGTTCTGAACAGGATAACCGGAGGGAAACCCCACGATAAAATTAATATCGGAGGCCCTTCAATTGTCTCTTTGATTAATCTGGCACAGCTGACAGGAAAAGAGAAATGTGAGGTCCGCTTCTATGGCCGGGGTGGTAGAGATGAAATTGGAGAATATCTCCTTTCTGCTCTTCAGAAAACACCTGTCATCCTTAAAGATTACAGGCTGATCGAAAACAGAACACCTTCCACAGTTGTTCTTTCTGATCCCTCATATGATAATGGTCACGGAGAACGTATGTTCATCAACTCCATAGGAGCTGCATGGGAATACAGGCCTGAAGAGCTGGATGACGACTTTTTTAAATCCGATGTAGTCGTATTCGGAGGAACTGCGCTTGTCCCGGAGATACATGATAATCTTACTGACCTTCTGAAAAAAGCTAAATCCTCAGGTTGTATTACAATCGTTAATACAGTTTTTGATTTCAGAAATGAAAAGAAGGATCCTTCAAAAAGATGGCCCCTTGGAGAAAGTGATGACAGTTACAGGTTTACTGACCTTCTTATAACTGACCGGGAAGAAGCACTCCGCTTAAGCGGTGAACACGACCGGGATTCTGCATTGAAATTCTTTATAAAAAATGGAGTTTCTTCGCTTATAATAACAAACGGATCTAAAAATATACTAGCATATTCCGACGGCAAGCTTTTCGGGGCTTCGGAGATTATAGAAATGCCAGTATCCCAAAGAGTTGTTGAAGAGAACAAAAGTAACAAAGTGGGAGATACAACAGGATGCGGCGATAATTTTGTCGGCGGAGTAATTGCATCAATTGCTGATCAGCGGCACAAGCGGATACAGCATCCTGATCTGCGCGAAGCATGCAGCTGGGGTATCGTTTCAGGAGGTTATACATGCTTTTATATCGGCGGAACCTGGTTTGAAGATAAGCCGGGGGAGAAACTTGAAAGAATCAGACCTTATTATGAATCCTACAGGGAACAGACCTCACATTGACCGGAACAAGATCGTTATCTTTGGCGCCGGAAAGATCGGCCGGTCGTTTATAGGCCAGCTTTTCGGAAGGAGCGGATATAAGCTTGTTTTTGTTGATGCTGATCCGGCTGTTGTCGGAATGCTGAATAAAATAAAGAATTACAGGGTTATTATTAAAGGTCAGAGTGACGAGGAGATTATTGTATCCAATCTTGAAGCGGTTCTGGCCTTTGACCTGACAAAAGTGGCTGAATCTGTTGCCACAGCCGGTATTATGGCAGTATCAGTCGGCAAGAATGCAATAGAGAAAGTTGTACCTGTTATTGCCGAAGGTCTGAAAATAAGGTATTCTGCAGCACCGGATTCACCACTCGACATAATCCTTGCCGAAAATATGAGGTCAGCTGCAGAATTTGTGAAAAATGAACTTGTAAAATACCTGCCTGAAGGATTTCCTGTTGATAGTTATGTGGGACTTATCGAGACAAGTATCGGAAAGATGGTACCTATAATGCCACTCGCAGAGCTGGAAAAAGATCCTCTGGTCATTTTCGCCGAGCCTTATAATACCCTGATCCTTGATGCAAAAGCTTTCAGAAATCCTATTCCTGACGTTGCGGGCCTGGCTCCGAAAAGCAACATAAAAGCCTGGGTCGACCGGAAGGCATTCATTCATAATCTTGGTCATGCAACAGCCGCATATTATGGACATTATCATTATCCCGGCACGATTTATATGTATGAAATTCTTGATCATGCTGAGGTAAAGGATTTTACACGAAGTGTTATGCTGCAGTCGGCCGATATTCTGCTTACTGCTTATCCTGATGATTTTACTCAGTCTGATCTTGAAGAACATATCGATGACCTGATAAGCCGTTTCAGGAACCAGGCACTGGGAGATACTATTTTCAGGGTCGGACAGGATCTTCAGAGGAAGCTGAGCTCCGATGACAGATTCATGGGCGCAATCCATCTGGGAATGAAATACCGGATGCCTTATGACAGGATAATTAATGCAATGTCTTACGGATTTGTCTTCAATGCGAAGGACGAGTCAGGTAACAGTCTTCCATCTGATATTGACTTTAGAAATTCAGCGGAAAAAGATTTATGGAAAACATTGACAGAAATGCTGGGATATGATCCTGTCAATGATCTTTCTATCATTAATGAACTTAAAAAACACCTGAATGAAGTTGTATGATATTTTCGGTACGATCAGACAGCCAGACCCCCAGGCACCTTCCCCCCTGGGGGAAGGTTGGGATGGGGGTAGAATAATAAAAGGGGTAGAAAAAAAATAGACAGATAATTAACTACAAAAAAATAAATTCTTATGAAGCTTGAAAACAACAGATCAATCCTTGAGGTAAATCTGAATGGCGGAATGATCCCCGATTTCCACCTGAAGGAATTGCCACTCAATCCCCTTAACTGGAAGCATAATGAACCCGAGATGCCACCCTTTGAGGGTCATTTTGTTTGTTTTGACCGTTGGGGGCCACCCTCCGAAGGTGAAAAAGCCAATGGTTTTGTACATCATGGTGAGGTAAACACTCTTAAATGGACACTCCTGTCAGATCCTCAGAAGAAGGATGGCAGGACAGGTTTTACAACAACCTGCAGCCTTCCGATGGGAGGGCTGCAACTGACAAGAACAATTGAGATGCCTGAAAATGAACCCCTGTTCTTTGTTAAAGAGGAAATTAAGAATCTGAACAAGTATGGCCGCATGTTCAATATTGTTCAGCATGTCACAATCGGACCGCCATTTCTCGACAAATCAACACTCTTTGATATTAACGCGGTAAAGGGATTTGAAAATAAGGAGGATGGAAGCCTCAACCAGGAAGAGCCAGTTATCACATGGCCGAAGGCAGAACATAAAGGACAGGAAATCAATCTCAGGCAATTCCTTGTCGAATGGCCCAGGGTTGTCTCATTTGTTTATAATAAAGATGAAAAACATGCCTGGGTGACCGCATCTAATCCTGGTAAGAATCTTTTACTGGGCTATTTATGGAAGACGGAAGATTATCCCTGGATAAACTTCTGGCGCTCAATGGAAAAGAATATTCCTTACGCTTTCGGAATGGAGTTCGGAACAACCGGATTACATGAGCCTTTCCCTGTTCTGGCAAAGAAGGGTAAAATATTTGACCGCAATATTTACGATTTTATAGATGCCGGCGAGATTCTCACAAAATCCTATACGGTTTTCCTTGCCAGAATCCCTTCTGATTATAAGGGAGTCGATAAAATTGAATTGTCAGATACCTCAATAACATTAATAGAAAAAAATAGTCCCTCACGGAACATTTATGTTAACCTATAATGATTATAACCTTTGTGTTCCTTAGTGATAACCTTTGTGTCCCTTCGTGGTAAAAAAAAATTAACCACAAAGTCGCACTAAGGTTTCACAAAGTATCACAAAGGATTAAAATAAATTAAGAATTTAATGAATTAATCGGATAAAAATAAAACTGATGAATTCCAGAGAACGCCTTCTTACGGCATTAAATCATAAAGAACCCGACAGGATTCCCGTCGACATCGGTGCAACACCAAGCTCCGGCATCTCGGCTGTTGCTTATCATAATCTGATAAAGCATCTGGGGCTTAACCTTAAAAATCATGTTTATGATGTCATTCAGGAGGTTACACAGCCTGATATTGAAATCCTTGAACTGTTTAAAGTTGATGTTCTGGATATCGGAAGATTTTTTAACAATTATGAAGATTACTGGCATGAGCTTGAACTGATTAAAGGTGTTCCCGGGCTTTATCCCAGGTGGTTCAATCCTGAGAAGCAACCCGACGGGAGCTGGCTGGCAGCGGGACCAACAGGTGAATACATTGGTAAGATGCCTGCGGGCGCCACTTTCTTCGACCAGATAATTTTTCCTTATGTTGACGGGTATCCGGCCGACTACAGGAATATAGATCATGATAAGTCGAGGGTCAGCTGGGGAGGGTTTGGCTTTCCTCCTTACGACAGGATGAATGAAAATGATTTCTGGAAGCTGCTCAGGGAAACAATCGCTGCAGAAAGGGCTAAAACCGACAAAGCCCTGCTGATTGGAGTGGGATGTAACCTGTTCGAATGGGGTACCTTCCTCAGGAGAATAGATAATTTTCTGATGGATCTTTATATGGATCCTGAAAATGTCCACAGGCTGCTTGATAAACTACTTGAGGGACATATGGCTTTCCTGGAAAAGATATGTGATGCTGTGGGTGATCTGGTTGAAGTAATTAAGTTCGGCGATGACCTCGGGA
Organism: uncultured Rikenellaceae bacterium; assembly: GCA_964637415.1. GTDB lineage: Bacteria > Bacteroidota > Bacteroidia > Bacteroidales > VadinHA17 > LD21. Next base: position 7,932 of record CAZWUB010000065.1, on the reverse strand, counting down.
CCAATACAGGTCCGTTTATGCCACCTGAAATCTACAGGGAATTCTTCATGCCCCGTCACAGACTTATGTGTGATTATGTAAAAAAACACAGCTCTGCACATACAATGCTTCACTGCTGCGGAGGTATTTATGAACTGATCCCGGGTCTGATTGAAGCCGGTTTTGAAATCCTCAATCCGGTGCAGATAAATGCCTACGGTATGGAACCTGAACGGTTGAAAAAGGACTTCGGAAAAGATATAACATTCTGGGGTGGAGGAGCAAATACTCAGAGTGTCCTTAACAAAGCCACTCCTCAGCAGGTAAAGGATCATGTAAAGCATAATATTGAGATTTTTTCGAAAGACGGAGGATTTGTTTTCAACACGGTTCACAACATCCTGCCCGATGTGCCGCCTGAAAATATTTTGGCAATGTTCGAGGCTATCCGCAATTTCGATTGATGGCATGGCGCAACGGCGCAACGGCGAAACGGCACAGAGGCGCAGAAGCGCAGAGGCAAAAAGGCGTTAAGGCATTAAGGCATTATGGTGTTATGGCATTATGGCGTTATGGCGTTAAGGCTTTAAGACAGTTTTTTAGAGACTTAACAACACATTTAATATAGAAGAATTGAGTGTATGAGTAACAGTAATTAACCGGACTATGAAAATAAGATTATTATCGCTAGTATTAATGTTCCTGGTCATGTATTCATATTCAGATATTTATGGCCAGACAAAAAGGGTGCCTGTAAAAAAGGCAGTACCCAGGGATTCGATTCACGTGGTGGGTCATGCACACATGGATATGAACTGGCTCTGGACTTATGCCGAGACCATGCAGATGTGCAACGACAACCTCAGGCAGACTGTGGCGTTTATGAAGGAATATCCTGATTATACAATGCTTCAGAGTCAGGCAGCAGTATATAATTTCGTCGAAATGGTCGATCCGCCTCTCCTTGAAGAAATTAAATACTATATCAGGAGGGGAAGACTTGAACTTGCAGGCGGAATGTGGACAGAAGGTGATATGAACCTTTCATCCGGAGAGGCAATTACCAGGTCATTTCTTCTTGGACAGAGCTATTTCCAGAGCCGGTTCGGGAAGATGGCAAACATCGGCTGGCTGCCGGATAATTTTGGTCATATTTCACAGATGCCCCAGATCCTTAAGCTTGCAGGATGCGATTATTTCTATTTTCACCGTACAAAACCCTATGTCGGAACTTTCTGGTGGGTCGCTCCTGATTCTTCAAGAGTTCTTTGCTATGCCAATGATACATATAATGGCACAATAACACCGGATCTTAAAAATGAATTGAATAAGTTTTCTCCCGACAAGAGGAGGATACTTCACATTACCGGAGTGGGTGATCATGGAGGAGGGCCAACCCGTGCAAATATTGAAATGGTTCATCAGCTTGACAAGACACCGGGTTATCCTTCAGTGAAATTCACAACAGCAGGAAAATTTTTCAGGCAGGCATCGAAAGAAATGGATGGCCGTCCGACACACAGAGGAGAGATGCAGTTCATTTTCGAAGGTTGCTACACTAATGTTGCCGGGATAAAAGAAGGCAACAGGAACAGTGAAAACGCCCTTTATACAAGCGAGTTCTTCAATACACTCAGATGGTTACATGGTGACGTCTATCCTTCAGCCGAGTTTAATGATCTGTGGAAGACAGTTACCTTCAACCAGTTCCATGATATCCTTCCCGGTTCTGCAATTTATGAAGCGAACCGTGAAGCTGTTTCGCGTTACAGCGAGGTGCTCAGGAAGACCACCGAACTCCGTAATAATGCATTCAGAAAGATGGCCGATGAAATTAAATTCCAGGAAGGAAAAGGACAACCTGTTGTTGCATATAATTTACAGCCATTCATCCGTAAGTCGCTTGTTGAAGCCAATGTCTATTCCCACGAGGAACCGGCTACAATAAAGGTAACGTCATGGGGTTCGAATTACTATGGAAAGAAATTCACCCCGGTCGACAAATCCAGACGGGAAGTTAAAGCTCAGCCTGAAAATGAAAATTTCCTGTCAGCATCCTATAAACCGCGACAGTTGAAATCTGACGGAAACCTTGCAACTGTAATGGTCAGCGACGGATCTGGCAAAAGCTATCCTGCCCAGATAGTCTGGTCAAAACCAACTCCTCCCGGATTTACTTCAAAAGTACAGTTCGTGGCCGATAATATGCCGGCCGGAGGATATAAGACATTTTATATTGATATGACGAAGCCGGGAGAATTCAAAGAATCAATTCCCTTCGAAAATAATACATTCGAAACAGATTATTTCAAAGTAAAGATCGATCCCGCAACGGGAAGGATAACAAGTCTTTATGATAAGCGTTCGGATAAAGAGTATGTACGTGAAGGAGGTCAGCTTAATAAACTCAGGATGTACCTTGAAGACAAAAAAGGAGGGATGAAATCCTGGACAATAAACAAGATTGTCAGGCAGGAAGATGTTTCAAACATTGAAAGTGTGAAAATTGTTGAATCGGGTCCGGTAAGGGTTTGCATTGAGACAGTCCAGACCTGGGGTAAATCAAGATTCATCGCCCGGACATATCTTTACCGTTCCTACCCGCGGATCGATTATGATCTGGAAGTGCACTGGCTTGAGACCGGAAGTGATTCAACAGATTCTCCGATGCTGAGAGCAGTTTTTCCGGTAAATATGCCCGGATCAAAATTCTTTTCACAGGTTCCTTTCGATGTTGTTGAAAGGCCTGTTGATGGTAAGATCAATGGTAAAGATGCTCCTTCACACCTGAGGCATGCCGATGCTTATGGCGTAAAGGCTGAAGTTGATGACGGACAGGAAGTACCTGCCCAGAAATGGGTTGATGTTACAGATGGTAAAGCCGGTATAGCGCTCCTTAATAAAACCAGATACGGTCATTCTTATACCCGTGGCGACCTGAGACTGACTATTATGAGGTCGGCCGGCGATCCTGATATTTATCCGAATCTCGGTAAATTCAATATAAACTATTCACTCTTCCCGCATGAAGGTAACTGGACAAACGGGGTATGGGCTGAAGGTGATAATTTCAATGTACCGGTCTATGCTGCAGAACCGCCTTCGCTTGCCCTTGTAAAAGAACATGCAACCCGTCCGGAAGAGACCTCATTTTTCTCGGTCGATGCACCCGGTGTTTTCATTTCGGGGATCAAACCATCAGAAGATGGGAAAGAACTTATAGTCAGACTGGCCGAAACAGAGGGTAAAGCAACAACTGTAAATGTTAAAATGCCCCTGAACGTTTCATCTGCCAGACGTATGAATATAATTGAATTACCCCTGGATAATGTGGCAGAACCTGTTATTAACGGACGTTATGTGCAGGTCAAAATGCGTCCACATGAAATTGTGACCCTGGGGTTGATTACATCGCAGTAATATGGATGCTGAATTTATTCCGGATTATACAAATCTGCTTCAGGCGGTTTCTAACCAGCGTCCAGACAGGCTTCCGGTTTATGAACACCATATCGATGCACCGTTTATTTCGAAAATACTCGGTGAGAATCTGGATCCCACAGGACTTAATCGTGATGAGCTGACGGATTATTACAGGAAGGTGACCGGCTTCTGGAAAGAAATGACTTATGATGGATTTGATTTTGAAGCAGCAATATGTGACATCCTGCCGGGACATGGAGCAATAATGGGAGGGATACAGGGTCCTGTACAGACCAGGGATGATTTTAACAAGTATCCCTGGAAGGACATACCAAAGATCTTCAAAGAAATATATAAGCCTCATTTTGAAGCGATCAGAAAAACCTTACCAGCCGGAATGAAGGC
>CAZWUB010000065.1:1993-4025 GCA_964637415.1 uncultured Rikenellaceae bacterium | reverse complement strand
GCCATGGCGTGGCCCTACAATCAACATACGAAAAAACGGCGATACGGACATGTCATGGCATGTCCCTACATTCCGTTGAATTCTTTTACCGCGTTGTATGCTGCAACGATATTCTGTGGGGGTACTTCAGACAGGATGTTATGGATAGGGGCAAAGACGAATCCTCCATCCTTTGAGAAGATTTCACATCTTCTCATGACATCATTTCTTACCTCCTCGGGTGTTCCGCGGTTGATGATGGAAGAAGTATCGACTCCTCCTCCCCAGAAGACTATATCTTTCCCAAATTCCTTTTTAAGCTGCAGGGGATCCATATCATAGCAATTTGTTTGTACCGGATTCAGGATATCGAAACCAACCTCAATCAGATCGGGTATAAATTGTTTTACACTTCCGCAGGAATGCAGAAATATTTTCATATTGCTGTTTTTCTTTACATAGTCGCAAAGAATCTTATATCGGGGTTTCAACAGTTTTCTGAAGGTACTCAGATCCATGAAGGGAGCTGATGTCATCCCCAGGTCATCACCGAAGCGTATAACATCAACAATATCCCCGAGTGACCGGCATTTCTTTTCAAGTGAAGCAAGATTCATTTCTACGAGCAGATCGAGCATTTCAGACACCTTATCCTCTTCAACTATCAGATCCATCAGGAAATTATCCATCCGGCGAATAAAGAATCCCATTTCCAGCAACTTGACGCCACCGGACATTACAAGAGCCTTATTTGTGGATTCCCTGAGATCCAGCAATCTGGTCCTTAGTTCCGTTGCATCGAGGTTAGAGGAATGTGAATGGACAACCCAGGATATCCTCTTCATGGCATCTTTAAGACCACTGAAGTCCAGGGGGTAGCCATTTTCATAAGGAAAATACATCTGATCGAAGAATGTTGCCCCGGCTGACATTTTCGAAATGATATTACCTTCGTTATCTGAGGTATACCATGAACCATCTTCTGCCTTAACCGGATGAAACCATTCAGGAAATTCAGCTTTACTTCCATCCCCCAGAGTGACATCATACCATCCGGTATTGTCAATTGATACCCTGTTAATATCAAGAGCATCAACTCCGAACAGATCGATTATGCTCATTTCAACCATTGCAAGCTGCTGGATAACATCATATATCCTGGTCCTGCTTTCAATATTCAGGTGTTTTTTCAGGTTGCTGTAAGCAATGCCTGAGATACCGGTAACTGTGGAACTTCCAAGGTCTACAGGGACTTTATCCGGTTGCCGGTGGTTGATTGCAGAGATTACTCTGTCCCTTGATGTCATATCTACCTGTAGCTTTTCCAGTCGGCTCCGATCGGATAAAACATTACAGCTGAATCGTTTATTACTATCTGGTAATTCTTCAGAAGAGTCAGTATTTCAGCTCCGGCCATGATTGCGGGACCGTAACCGTGAGCAGCTGCTACATTAACAGGGCGGTGATAATAGAAGGCAGGGTCGAATGCCATTCCTGTTCCCACGCAGGTTCCCTCCACCTGTCCCTGTTGGTTTACCTTGGTCTGCACGGCATTCCATCCCAGAATTGCAGCAGGTCCGAATGCCCTGGGATCGAGCCATCCCTTATTAATACCGTGAGCGAAGCAATAAGTGAATATTGAAGTTGCCGATGTTTCCTCGTATGAGTCATTACGGTCTATCAGCTGATGCCAGAACCCTGTGCCGGATTGATAGGATGCAAGTCCGGCTGCATGAGAACGGAAAAGCTCCAGTATTGTTTTTGCTGAAGGATGATCAGTTGGAAGGACGTCGAGAAGTTCCGACATTGCAAGAAGTGCCCATCCGTTACACCTTCCCCAGTAAAATTCAGGGTGTGGATGCATGCCCTGGATCCACCCGTGCATAAAAAGCCCTTTGTCATTATTGAACATCCGCTGTGAGAACTGGATGATCTGTTTGCAGGCGTCGTCAAAGTATTTCCTGTCACCTGTCAGTTTCCCCATCTGGGCAAGGGCAGGGACGCTCATATAAAGATCATCAAGCCATAATGCATCCGGCAGAGGCCTGTTTCG
>CAZWUB010000065.1:0-1893 GCA_964637415.1 uncultured Rikenellaceae bacterium | reverse complement strand
CGACGAAGCAATCCGTCTCACTCAATTCGACTTCACATCCCTGTCGAGTCTCTCCGACCTCACCGCCACATCCCACACCTTTCCCATTCTCGATTTCCCGTCAGGTCCCTCTATATAAAGTGTCACAACATATCTTCCCGGTTTAGAGTAAGTATGAACCGGATGTTGATCAGATGAAGTTGTCCCATCCCCGAAATCCCATTTCCACGAATCTATCTTTCCTGTTGACAGATCCTGAAATGCAACCATTCTCCTGTCCATATTTATGATTTTAAAAGACCACTGTGCATCTATCTTTTTCATTAACTGATCTTCTGGTGGCATCAGTCTGAAAGTCCTGAGCTGTGAGGCATTACCATACATTGTATGATGTTCCGAAAGATTCCAGAAACCATTATTCCCTCTTGCATTGACATCATCATAATCTATTACAGCCCAGCATAATCCTATGTTCCGGCCTTCGGTCAGAACTGATTCAACCGCCCTTACAGGTCCTTCTGGTCCGGCATAATCGAAAGGAGTTATCCAGAATTCAAGAACCAGTTTCCCGGATTCTCCCGGCCTGAAATCATATTTATAGGCAGCATTTGCATAGGGCAATTCCTTTATCCATGGCTGGCTTCCCCATGCAAGACACCAGTCTTCTCCCTCGGCAGGAGTGAAGATGTGGTAGTTCTGTGCATGGACACCATGATAATTGAAATAAGCTTCCCATGAATTGTTCAGCTCCGGATTCGGATGAAACTGCTCTATCAGAGGACCGCCCGACTGATCAGCATCAACAACTATCTCAAAGATGTCATGATGAAGGCCAACCCGTGAGAAATCCCAGTAATTATCATAAGCTTCATAAAGGAAATACAGTTTATTCATTCCTTTCACCCAGCCTACTTTCACTTTTATGTCCAGATTAGCAGGGTCAGGTGCAGGATGTTTCTTTTCATCATCTTTTAACCGGTCTGTACCGATAATATAACTGTCGGGTACAATATCCCAATCCGCTGTGTTTCCGTCAATTCGCGGAATCATATCTGCCGGGAACTGAAATATCTTAAAAGTTTCATCAGTCTGAGCAGATGAAACTGATGACAAAATGAATAAATTTACAGTTATCAGAAAAATAAAGTTCTTCCTCATGAGAGCAAGTTTAAGTAAGATAACAAAGATATTATTGTTTTTCTTTTTTTACCACAAAGAGCACTAAGGTTATCACGAAGAGCACAAAGGGGGGACCCGACATATACTGCTGACTGTCTTATAAACCTTTGTGTCCCTTTGTGTGTCCTTTGTGTCCTTTGTGGTTAAACAATTAATCCACATTACCATAAAGCATCACAAGAAAACTGTTAATCAGAGTATATTTATTAGAATCTTAAGAAAATGTCAGGAATAAAAACAATCAGCAGAAATCTGTTCATTCTGGTATCATTTGTATTCATTTTAAATGTTCACCTGGGTGCACAGAACGGCAAATTATCTTATCCGTTTTTTATTGTCCAGATGACTGATCCTCAGTTTGGATTTCTGGACAATAATGATTTTTCAGGAGAAACAGTATTGTATGAAAAAGCAGTTGAAAAGATAAACAGTTTAAAGCCTGCTTTTGTCGTCATTACAGGGGATTTTGTACATGATAAGTCAAACCAGGCCCAGTGGGATGAATTTGACAGGATCACAGCGAAGATAGATAAACTTATACCAGTCTGGCTTTCTCCGGGTAACCATGATATCGGGATGCCTCCCGTACAAGAGGATCTCGATAAATATATCAGAAAATACGGGTATGACAGATTCTCTTTCAGGATCAGGAAGAGTATGTTCATCGGATTAAATACCTGTCTTATAAAATCGGGGAACAACGAACAGGAACAGGTACAGTATGACTGGCTTCAG
>CAZWUB010000064.1:9308-18985 GCA_964637415.1 uncultured Rikenellaceae bacterium | reverse complement strand
GTTGTTGATATTCCTGATCTGGAGGAAGGCGCCGAAGTAATGCTGACGATCCTGAAGAGCCAGTTTGTAACCCAGGTGTATATAAACGGTCATGATGCAGGACAATCAGTTGCCTGCTACACCCCCGTCAGGCTCAGAATAACCGGTTGGCTTAAATCAGGGCAGTCAAATGAGATCCTTATCCGGGTGGGTGAAAGAATATGGCTGCCACCATGGGCCGCAGGCAGCACGGACAAGGAAAAAGCGAACTATATTCCTGGTATTTGGGATGATGTCTTCCTTTCATTTTCCGGGAAGCAAAAAATCCTTAAATCCCTTATCCTGCCTTCTGTGAAGGAGAATAATGTTACTGTAAAATTTAAGGTCCGTAGTTTTTACCCCCAGCAGGTGATGTATGGTGATCCGATGCTTGACAGTGTTAAAGTAGCCGTGGTCTTAAAGGAAAAAATATCGGGATCAGTTTTATCTGAGGCTACAGTATCCGGAAGGACTGTCCGGGATAATGAATCAGAAATTGAGTTAAAAATTCCTGTCAGGGATTACAGGTTATGGTCGCCTGAATCTCCCTTCCTGTATGAGGCTGAGATTAAGCTTTTTGACGGCAAGGTGCTTTCTGATAATATTTCTGAGGTTTTTGGAATGCGGGATTTTGAAAGGAAGGGTAAATATTTTCACCTGAACGGGGAGAAATACATATTAAGGGGAACTAACATTACTTTGCATCGCTTCCTGGAAGACCCTGATTGTCGTGCTTTACCATGGGACAGGGAATGGGTGAAAAAGATGCTTATCGAGGATCCGAAGAAAATAGGGTGGAATGCAATGCGGATATGTGTCGGGCTGGTGCCTGATTTCTGGTATGACCTGGCGGATGAATATGGAATTATGTTCCAGAATGAATGGATGTACTGGCAGAACCACGGTTGGGATCAGCAGATAAGGGAAGAGTATACCGACTGGGTATGGAGTGATGGGAATCATCCCTGTATTGTGATCTGGGATGCGATAAACGAAAACTGGAGTTCCTTTATTGGTAATGTATTGATACCGGAACTTCAGCAACTGGATCCGACAAGGATCTGGGATGCCGGGTATATGACTGCTTCTGAAATGCTTACTGAAGATCCTGTAGATGAGCCTCATCCGTACAGGGCCGGATGGGGATTTAATAATTCACAGGATCCGGCTGAATATATCAGAAAGAATCCTTACCGTCTTGGAAAAATAGATGATTGGGAAGAGGGGCACCGGAGATTTCTTACAGCAACTGCTGCACAGCTGGTCAACGAATATGGCTGGAACTGGTTGTGGCGAGACGGACAGCCGGCAAAGCTGACTAAAAAAGCTTACGATTATCTTATCGGTGCAGATGCAACACCTGCTCAAAGGCGTGATTTTCAGGCATACTGGCTGCAATGTGAAACCGAATGGCTAAGAGCGGAGAGATCTTTTGCAGGGGTTCTTGCATTTACTCACCTGACAAATAATTATGGCTTCACGGGAGACTGGTATATCAATAATATAAAAGATCTTGAGACCGGACCTTCTTTTGACTGGTTAAGACATGCATTTGCCAGTGCAAATGTATTCATTGATCTTGCCGATCAGAGATATTTTCCAAATGGAAATTATGAACCAAAACAGAAAACAGACTTTGATCTTGTCGGAGTAAATGATAATCCGGAACCGGTATCAGGCAGAATTGAACTTTCTTTGCTTGGTCAGGGGAATAAGATCTTAAAAACAATCAGGACTGAAATTACAATACCACCATTTGGAAGGACTGATCAAGAGGTTTCGCTTCAGTTGCCTGCAAAATCAGGAGGGTATTTGATTGAGACTAAATTCAGACCAGCAGGAAGCAATCAGATTTTTAGGAGTCGCAGATATATAAGGATTGGTAATTCAGGTAAAATGATATTTCCTGAGACAAATCCGTGATATTCTTTGATTCAGCAGATAAGACTACCCTTAATATTATGGTTTGTTATCAGAATTCAATTCTTTTAAGATATTCAGCTGCTGACCGGAGGCAGGCGATACCATCGGGTACATTGTCGCGTTCAACCATATAGTGATTTATACCTTGTTTCTCTGCTTCTCTGAAAAGCGGCCCGAAATCAATGATACCACTTCCCGGGCATTCGAAGTCCGCTTTTTCACCGGGAGCCATGTCCTTGACATGAAGTATAATATATCTTCCGGGATATTTTTGCATTACTTTCAGTGGATCGCTTCCGCCTTTCTTCACCCAGTAAAGATCAAGTTCGCAAAAAACCCTCGATTTGTCGGTGTTATTCATCAGAAAATCAAACGGAAGTCCCTTTTCCATCGGAATGAATTCCTTATCATGGTTGTGCCAGCAGAATTTCAATCCGTTATCATGGCAAAATTTCCCGAGGTAGTTTAACCTTTCTGCACTTTTAATACATTCATCAAGTTTGAAAGGCCCTCCTGTCGACCATGGCCAGTAGACAACAGCAATTTTTATCTGAAGTTTTCTCAGAAGATCAAAGTTTTTGAGCAGTTCCTGATCACTGGCATTGAAATTTATTCCTCCAGCCACCGGAGTTAGCCCTGTCTCTTTCAGGAATGAGAAGTAGCTTTCAGCTGATTCCCCCAGGAAATTTCCTGTTTCAATTTCAGTGTATCCAAAAGAAACAACCTGCCTGAGGACTGCCTTCCAGTCACCCTTTAGTTCATTTCCAATTATTCCGGATATAAAACCGAAGTTTTTAAGCTTTCTCACCGGATTAACTGAAAAAGCATCAGGTAAAAATGCTGCAGTCAGTAAAGTTGCTGCTGATCCTGTTATAAATTTTCTTCTTGTTATCATTGTTGAGAGTTCTATTTTTGTTTCCGCTTACCGCTTATCTTTAAGTTGGCAGTTGGCAGTTGGCAAATGCTCATCGCTCACCGCTCATCGCTCATAACTGCTCTCCGCTAAAATGCCGGCAAAGTCCACGGTGCCCTGTAGGCCGGTGTAATAAGTTCATTTGCTGCCTGGCTGTTAGTAAATATGTTATTGGCATCATCCCATAAAAGTACCGGTTCTCCGGTTCTGGCAGCTATATTAGGGATATGAACATGGAGGGCAGCAGCTCTTCCGGTTTCAGGAGGACAGGCTGGTTTGTTCCCTGTTCTTATGCATTCCAGAAAATTCTTTACGTGATCGCCATGAGATTCTTTACCCTCAGTGAATTTATATTCTTCAGTCTTTGGTTTTTTTGCCTGGCTGTCCCATTCAGGATTCAGGATGAGTTTTGAGCGGTCAAGCACCATTGTCCCGAGATCTCCGATAAAGACCAGACCGTAGGAAGAATCGTATGGCCCTTTTTCGACCCCTGCTGTCATATCCCAGTTGATCACAAAATCGTCTTTGGGATATATAACTGACATTGAGTCAAAGGTTTCACGGCTTCTTTTTTCATGATATGTATTTGCACCATAAACAAGGACTTTTTGAGGAGGGTTAGTAATGTCTTTGGCCCAGAGACCGATATCAAGAAGGTGGACGCCCCAGTCGGACATCAGTCCGCCACCGTAATTCCAGAACATCCTCCAGACACCGTGAAACCTTGTTTTGTTAAATGTCCTTTGGGGTGCCGGGCCGAGCCACATATCGAAATCGACACCTGCAGGGACAGGTTCATCGGGGATAATATTCTGGCCGACACCATAATTGAAATTTGCCCAGATATTGACTCTTCTGAGTTTACCTATCCTGCCTGTCTTTATAAATTCAATGGCTTTCTGAAAAACAAGACCGCTTCGCTGTTGTTGTCCGATCTGAACTACCTGTTTATTGTAGTACTTACCGGCCCTGACCATAATATTGCATTCTGCAATTGTGTTTGCCATTGGCTTTTCGCAATAAACATGCTTCCCGGCCTGAAGGGCATTTACGGTTATCAGGCAATGCCAGTGATCGGGTGTCCCGACGATGACAGCATCAATGTCTTTTTGCTCCAGTAATTTTCTGAAATCCTTGTAAAGTTTTGGCGATTGGTTGAATTTCTTGCGGACCTCTGCAGATCTCTCATTAAGAATTGAATCATCGATATCGCACATTGCAACGCAATTCACCCCTGGATTTGAGAGGTGATGCTGTAGGATGCCGAAGCCCATATTCCTGCAACCTATAAGTGCAACATTCAGACTGTCACTTGGCAGGATCTCTGAGGTCCAGCCCTTTGAAGGAATTATTGAGGTCATTCCTAATCCTGCAGCAGTAAATGCTGTATTTGTAATAAAATTTCTTCTCTTCATTTTTATTAAAATCTTTAAACACAAAGGTAATCACAAAGGGCACAAAATCAATGAATTATACAGGTCTCTATGTTTTTGATCAGAAATCATAGTTTCTTATGATAGTGACAGATATGAAAAAGGGTGCCAGTAATGGACACCCTTTCAGATCATTTATAATTTCCTTGGTGATTTTCCTTCCCTCCAGTGTTCCTCTATCTTTTCAAGTGTAACATTTTTGGTTTCGGGAATGAAAAAATAGCCCCATACTATGCTGAGAATACCGACAAGAGCATAAAGGTAAAAAGCACCTGCAGGATTTCCGAGATCTTCACCTTTCAGAACAATCTCTGTTCCCGGCATTGTGAGTCCCTTAACGAGTTTGAAGAATGTGAAAGCTACGATGCCATTGAAGAGCCAGTTCGAAAGTGCGCCGATACTTGATCCGATTCCTCTTACACTTAAGGGGAAAACTTCAGAAATAATCAGCCATCCAAGCGGACCAAGGCTTATTGCAAAGAAAGCTATATAAACCCATACCAGAGATATTGTCAGCCATTTGACAGAATCTCCTAGTGTTGCCTGGAGAGCAAAGATGGTTCCCAATGTGAGCAGGGCAATTGACATTCCGGTCAGTCCGATGAAATAAAGTTTCCTTCTTCCCAGTCTGTCAATCATGAATAAAGAAAGGATAGTAAATGCAACATTTACCACACCTACGCTCACCGAAGCCCATACTGCAGCCTGGGCATCTGCAAAGCCTGCCATCAGGAATATTTTCGGGCTGTAATATATAATTGTATTGATACCTGTAAACTGCTGGACAAACATTATGCCTATTGCAATGATCAGTGGTACCCTGAGCCATTTCTTGAATATCAGCCTCCAGTCAACCTTATTATTCCTGTCTGTTTCCAGGTCGGTTTTCATTTTAGAAATGACCTCTTCCACAAGCTGAGGTTCCTCGACTTTTTGAAGTACCTCCCTGCATTTGTCTTCATTGTTGTTGCTTATCAGCCATCTGGGGGTTTCAGGCAGGAAGAGCATTCCTACGAACATAATAATTGCAGGAATGACACCTACATAAAACATGGGTCTCCAGCATGAGTTAAAATCAGGGTGTCCATCAGGAACCGCGAAAGCCGAATCACTCAGGTAGGAAACCATGATGCCGATAGTAATAAGCAGCTGGAACATCGAGACGAGTGTTCCTCTGCTTTTGGTTGGTGAAATTTCAGCTATGTATAATGGTACAGCAAACGATGATACTCCAATAGCGATCCCGAGAAATAACCGTGCAAAAACAAGCATAACAGGGCCCGGGGACATTCCCGACCAGATGGCGCCAATCATGAAAATAACGGCTGATGTCAGTATAACCTTTTTACGTCCTACAATATCGGCAATCCGCCCGCTTGACATAGCGCCGATCACCGCCCCCACAAGGCCGGCTGTTGTGATTATCTCCACCCAGCTGTCAGTAATTCCGAATGCTTTCTGGAAAAATGGAATAGCGCCGGAAATAACCCCGGTGTCAAATCCGAATAACAGTCCTCCTGTAGCTGCTACAGTAGCAATAACTGCTACAAGGGTTTTGTTTTGTTTTTTTATTGGTTCGGTCATAGATTTATTTGTTAATCTGGTTTAATTAGAAAGGTTAGAAAGATAATTCAACTTAATGATATTTTATATCAGGAGATAAAAAAAACTTCAGGGAATAATTATATTTATAGTCTTGTGAGACTTAGAAATTAACTTTTATGACTCATATAATTCGTGCATCCTTTGTCTTTTCCTTTGTCTGGTCAATAATTTCCTGACCTGAACAGGATATGAAATTTACAGAACTGATAACAACCAAAATAAAAATATCAATGACTATCAAGGTGATTCAGCTTGCAAAAATGATCGACCATTCGATACTGCACCCGACCCATACCGATGCCGATCTTGAAAAACAATGCGCTGTTGCGGCGAAATATTGCGTGGCATCTGTCTGCGTGAAGCCTTATGCTGTAAAGAAAGCAGCCACATTTCTTAAAGGCAGTGGAGTAAAGATTGGCTGTGTAATAGGATTCCCTCACGGCAACAGTTCTACATCTGTAAAGGTATTTGAAGCCCAGCAGGCCTGTCTGGACGGAGCAACCGAGATAGACATGGTTATCAATATAGGTAAAGCTCTGGGTGGTGACTGGAATTATGTTGAAGAAGAGATAAAAGCGGTGACAGATGTTTGTCATTTGAATAACGCTATTATTAAGGTAATTTTTGAAACGGATTATGTTACCCGCGATGAAGACAAGATAAGATTATGCGAGATATGTACCCGTGCCGGTGCCGATTTTGTGAAAACTTCTACCGGTTATGGTTTTGTTAAAATGCCGGGAGGTGATTATAATTACCGGGGAGCCATAATTCATGATGTTGAACTGATGAGAAAGCATTCCGGTCCTGATGTTCAGGTAAAATGTGCCGGAGGAGTGAGAACGCTTGATGATCTGCTGCGGATGAGAGAAGCCGGAGCCACTCGTTCCGGGGCCACAGCAACTGAAGCAATACTTGACGAGGCAGCCTTAAGATTTGGACAGTAACAGAAGGTTTAAATCCTCTTAATAATATTTAATGAACAAAACTGATGAATTCCTGAAGAATCACAGGCTGATGGCTTCTGATGTTGATATTGATAACCTCGTGAAGGTCTTTCTGGAAGATATGAAAGATGGCCTTGCCGGCAGGGAAGGTGCACTAAGGATGATCCCCACATTTATTGAAGCCGAAAATGACTTCCTCAGGGAAGTCCCGGTACTGGCAATAGATGCAGGCGGCACGAATTTCAGGGCTTCTCTTGTCAGGTTCAGCAGTTCCGGAGAGTTTGAAACGGGGGAAATTATCAACCGGAAGATGCCGGGACTTGAAAAGGAAATTTCTTCAGATGAGTTTTTCAGAATAATAGCAGAATATGTCAGGCCTTTAGCCGACAAAGCGGTAAGGATAGGATTTTGCTTTTCATATCCTACTGAGATACTGCCATCCCGGGATGGCAGACTTTTACAGTTCTGCAAGGAAGTTAAAGCCCCGGAAGTTGTCGGAAAACTGATTGGTAAAAACCTTCTGGAAGCTCTTGGCACACCTGATAAACCAATCGTGATTCTTAATGATACTGTTGCAACCCTTCTGGCAGGCAAATCAGTTTCAATTAATGAAAGTTATGATTCATTCATAGGTTTTATTCTTGGAACCGGTACCAATACATGCTACATAGAACAAAATATCAATATTGTTAAAAGACAGGATCTTAATCCGGAGAATAGCCAGATAATCAATATAGAATCGGGTAATTTTAAAAAAGCTGTGCGTACCGATCTGGATATCATTTTTGATAATTCCACCTTCGATCCGGGTAATTATATTTTCGAGAAAATGATCTCGGGCGGGTATTTCGGCGGATTAAGTCTGACAGTTCTGAAGGCAGCTGCCAGAAAAGGTGTCTTTTCGGCCAAAGCAGCAGAACAGCTTTCAGGACTGACTGATCTGTCGACAAACGACGCAAATTATTTTGTCAGCAATCCCTTTTCGGAAGCTAATCTGTTTCCGCCAACTAATATGTGTCCGGAAGCCAATCCATTTCCGGAATCAAATCCTCTCCATAGATGTTTTAAAGATAAGGAGGATGCAGCCAAATGTTCAGAGGTCATTAATGCATTGATTGAACGTGCAGCTAAACTTGTAGCGGCTAATCTTGCTGCTGTGATACTCAGTACCGGCAAGGGTAAGTCAGTTAACAGTCCTGTTCTGATAACAGTTGAAGGGACTACCTTTTATAAAATGCATGATTTTAGAAATAAGTTCGAAGGATTTTTCAATGGGTTTCTTTCCGGTGAACGGAAACGTTATGTCGAATTTAAGGAGGTGCCTCAGTCCGGACTTACAGGTGCCGCTCTTGCAGGACTAATCTTATGACAGTTTAACAGTAGAAGTGCGATTCAATAATTAAAACGCGACAAAATGAAATTTAATTCTTATTTCTTTGGCGCCGCAGGACTTATAATTCTACCTGCCTGTACCGATGTGCAATCAAAGCAGGAAACGCCAAATATTGTTTTTATACTGGCTGATGATCTGGGTTATGGTGATATCAGTTTCCTTAATCCTGAATCTAAGATCAGGACATCCAATATTGACCGTATTGCGCAATCCGGAGTGGCTTTTACCGATGCTCATTCGGGTTCTGCCGTGAGTACACCTACAAGGTATGGGATACTTACAGGAAGCTACAGCTGGCGGAGTGAACTGAAGAGCGGTGTGCTTAATGGATATTCTGATGCACTTATTAAACCGGAACGCACAACACTGCCCCAGATGCTAAAGGAAAAGGGGTACAATACAGCATGCATAGGTAAATGGCATCTTGGCTGGCACTGGAACAATATTGAAAAGGGGAATGATAGTGTGGATTATTCCTTACCAATAACTGAAGGCCCGACAGAAAGAGGCTTCGGTTATTTCTTCGGATTCAGCGGATCGCTCGACATGCCACCGTATATTTATGTGGAGAATGACAGGCCGACATCACTGCCCGAAAGGATTACCACAGGAAATATCATTACACATGGGAATCCCGGATATGATGGTTCGTTCTGGAGGGAAGGACCTACAGGAAGTGACTTTTTTCATACTGATTGTACTCCTGAGTTTTTCAGGAGGGCGGGTACATACATTGAAGAGATGACCGGGCAGGATAAGCCCTATTTCCTATACCTCGCTTTACCTTCACCTCATACGCCAATTTTGCCGGCTGATGCTTTTAAGGGGAAATCCGGTATTAACCCCTATGCTGATTTTATAGTTATGATAGATGAGGAAATCGGAAAACTGCTTGCAGTTATCGAAAGAACAGGAGAAAGCAATAACACAATTATTGTATTTACATCTGACAATGGAACATCTCCATGGGCTGATATTAAAACGCTGGAATCAAAAGGGCATAAAACAAGTTATATCTACAGGGGATATAAAGCAGATCTTTATGAGGGAGGACACAGGGTGCCATGTTTTATGAAGTGGCCTGCAAAGATAGAAAAACCACATGTAGTTGAACAGACAATCTGTCTGAATGATTTCATGGCAACATTTGCAGCAGTTACAGGGTATAAACCTTCTGAAGATGAGGCAGAAGACAGTTATAATCTTCTGCCAGCGTTATTGAATCCCGGCTATAGAAAAACAATCAGAGAAGCAACAGTACACCAGTCGATCAACGGTAATCTGGCCATACGTAAAGGAGACTGGAAGCTTTTAATGAGCCCGGGTTCGGGAGGGTGGAGTTTTCCGCGTCCGGGGAAGGAAGAGGAAGGATTACCTCCGGTTCAGCTTTATAATCTGAAGGAAGACCCCTCGGAGAAGTTCAATCGGCAGGCTGAACATCCTGA
>CAZWUB010000064.1:3471-9208 GCA_964637415.1 uncultured Rikenellaceae bacterium | reverse complement strand
ATAATCTGAAGGAAGACCCCTCGGAGAAGTTCAATCGGCAGGCTGAACATCCTGATATTGTTAAAGAATTAACAGAGTTGCTCAGAAAATATATTGAAGAGGGCCGCAGCACACCGGGCAGCTGACATCATAAAACTGTCATTTCATCAATGGCTTGCCCTTAACAGGGTATATGGCAAAACTGTTTTATATTTTATTATTCCCGGTTTAACAGAACTTTCTTCGATGACCTGCATATCCCATGTATTGATTACAGTCATTTTGTAATCAGTATTCCCGTCAAGACGGATTTCAATAGTCTGATCAGCATCAGCAGTATAAGCCATGTAATAGTCGCCAGGTTTTGAAAAAATATAAATGTTAGTATTCAGGTTGGCCGGATCGCCATTATCGATAAGCTCAGGTTTCATTTCACTGACCGGAGCCTGCTCCATGATCGATCTGAAGAATCTGATCCTTTCAGGGCTTTCTCCGACCAGCGAGCCTCCTTTTCCCCACCAGCGGACTTCTGCAGTATCAGCATCGTTCCTGAATGTCTCTCCATGGGTTCCATAACCACCACTCAGACCGGCCATCCAGAAATAACTTGTCATCTCCTCTGCAGTAAGGTTACCCCAGCCGCTGGGAACATCACCTTCATAGCGCATCTCATCAAAAAGAAGAGGTTTTTTATATTTTTCTCTCCATTTTATGGCATTATAAAACTGCGACGTCTGTGCACTTACATGAGTGAGCCACGGGCGTGTATGATCATAAAAATGATCCTCACTGTTATACCAGTTGTGTATCCCGCGTAAACGATGATGCGGGTCCTCCTCCTGAAGCAGTGTTCCTATCCCTTCCCAGTCTACTGCAACTTTCAGTCTGGGAATATCCCATTCATTTGCGAGGGACCACCAAACATTACGATAAGCTGAAATTCTGGCAATCATGTAACGAACATATCTTTCATTCATTTCCTTACCCATTTCAAAATATCCCCATATATCGTATTCATGGAATAATATAACATCAGCTTCAATTCCCATGTCCCGAAGCTGCAGAACTCTCCGGTCAAAGTTTTGAAAGAATTCGTAATCAGGTTGTGTAAAATCATTCTTCCCGTCTTCCTTTTTAAATGGATAAGTCCATGGTTCCGTGTTGTTTCCATATCTGTACCATTTAGGGAACACACACATCCGTATTTTATTAAATGGTGCTTTCCAAAGAGTCTCTATGGTTTTATCCTGAATACTTTGTTTCACACTTGTCCACTGATAAGCTGTTGTCCCGACAGAATAGAAAGGGGTTCCGTCGGCATATTCCAGATAATATGTATTAACTGCTTTCACAGGGCCATGATTTTTACCGGATGGCTTTATGCAACGGAACTTCCCTGTTTTATCATTGAGCTCAGAAACATTGCTGACAGTCCTGTAGCTCCAGGTTCCCTGATCGGGAGGTGAAAACCTGATCCGGTAGATTCCGTTTCCGTCATAAAAACCGGGAACTTTTATGTTTTCGTCTTTGTTACTGAAAACTGCAGCTAATTCCACTTCCATGTAAGGATTTCCTGAATGGGGTCCGTTTATTGTTATTTCATAAACATCCCATTGTTCTGCATTTTGCATGCCGGTTTGGTTATTGCAGGCCCAGGAAAGGGCAACAATAATGATCGGGACAATAATATTTCTCGTCATATCATAAGTTTGGTTAAGCCTTATTAATTGAAAATCATCGGCGGGATTATAGTGAATACCTGTAGGCTGTTAATAAACTGACCCCATACATCGATGTCTGTGTAAGCATTCACATTTTTGACTTCAGATGTGAGTGCAATCTCATACGTTACCCATTGTTCAGCCTGGGGAATTTCCCTTGTACATCCAGAAAATAATGTGATAAGAGGCAGCAATGCAGAGATGTGTCTGCATTTACGTATCAGGATTAATTCAGAAAATTTACAGCTCATATGTATACAGGGATAATATTAATAACTCCGGAGGATTTTGAGCTTAAATTTAATAATGTGCAGGTAAGTATAGTATAAAGATCATAAAAATCTTAAATAATAACGGTATCGATTTGATTTGCAACATTAAAAATTATAGTTTAGTGTCTTAAATACATATCTGAGAAAGGCTTTTAATAAGTTTGTAAACCTTTTCTGTGTTTGAATAAAAAATAGACATTATGCAACACCCGAAAACAATCTGCTGCCTTTTAATAACCATAGTATTTTTAATATTCATTAATATTTCCGGATGTAAAATGTCCTCCGAAGTAATTCCATATCCAATTCCTCCCGGATTGACTGCCAGTAATGATTTTTCAATGAAAGTCAATGATAAAGACATATGGATTGAAAAGCTGGGAGGCAGCAATATCCCGCTTGAAGAGGAATATGCTCACCATGGAATAATGGAAGACCTGAATATAGCCAGATTTTCATGTTCGGGAGTTGTAAAGATTAATATAACAGCCCCCGGGGATATCAGTTCCTTTATTATCCGTCCCAGGAGCAGGGGTATTAAGGCGAGCCTGAACGGGAAGGAACTGAGCTTCAAAATATCGGGTCCGCAGAAGCTTTATATAGAAATCGACAGTTTGCCCCATCTTGCCATTTTTGCCGATCCGCCGGAGGTAAACCCTCCAAAGAAGGAGGATCCGGGGGTTATCTTCTTTGGTCCGGGTATTCATGAAATCGGGCAGATTGATCTGCAGAGTGACCAGACAATCTATATTTCTGCCGGCGCAGTTGTTAATGCCAGCATACGGGGCAATGATCTGCAGAACGTCAGGATAACGGGACGTGGAATCCTGCAGGGGAATGTAAGGATTTCGCGCACCTCGAACCTGCAAGTTGATGGTATTTTTAACCGGAATACCAGAGGGTGGACAAATACCCTTACCGATTGCCGGAACAGCAGTTACAGAAATGTTAAAGTATTCAGTTATGGAGGAGTCTGGGGGCTGGATGGGATTAATCCGGTATCGTGCAGAAACTTCACAATTGACGATTGCTTCATGCGTTGCCGCGATGATTGTGTCGCAATCAAATCAATGAATCCGGATCTCAGAGTTGATTCAATATTTGTAACAAATTGTGTGATGGTCGGCTGGGCCTACAGTGACGGAGTGACTCTTGGCTTTGAACTGAACGGAAGTCCGGTAGAGAATGTACTCGTAAAGAATTGCGATATTCTGTATGCCCGCGGAGGTGGTATGTCAGGCGGACATTCAGGATTCAGCATTGTCTGTGATGGACCTGCATGGGTACAGAATATCCGTTATGAGGATATCCGCGTGGAAGAGCAGATAGAGTATAAGAATCTTGAACTGATTGTAACACCCGGTAAATATTACGGGGATGAACCTCCGGGACATATCAGGGGTGTTTATTTAAAAAATGTCAGATGGGAAAATTCCGGGAAGCCTTTTATAATTAATGGATTTTCACCGGACAACATGGTGGAAGATATAACTTTCGATAACTGCAGTGTGGGGGAGAAGGTCCTTACAGACGCATCAGACGCAGATTTCAGACTTAATGAATTAACAAAGGGAATAAAATTCAATTGAAAATAGAAAGCTATCATTAAGTTCATCCGGTCACTGTTAATTGATTATGAATGGATCAGATTTTATGGGACTGAGCCTGCAGTTCAAAAAAGGATTATTCCCTCAAGAGGATGTTGTAGTTGAAAATCTGGCTGAAAGGAAGGGTTGAAAAGAAGATTCTATTACACAGGAAACAGGTTGTATAAATTAAATTTAAATTTACAAAAAAAACTGAGATTATGATGAACCCCACATGTTATAACAGCATAAACATTTGTAAATAAAATTTTATTAATATGTCCGCCAGATGGCGGATCATACCATTAAAATCAAAATTATATTATGATGAAACTTGGATTTGTCAGTGCAATTCTTCCCGAACTTAGTTTTGAGGAACTTTTTGATTATGCTGCTGAACTTGGCTATAAATGTGTTGAGGTATGTTGCTGGCCTCTCGGTAAGGCTGAAAGACGTTACGCCGGGGTAACTCATATTGACGTTGATACCCTGGATGACAAAAAAGCAGACTATATCAATCAATACGTCAGGCAAAAAAATGTCACCATTTCAGCGCTTGGATATTATCCGAATCCTCTTGACCCCGACAGGGAGAAGGGTGAATTCTATATACAGCATATAAAAAAAGTTATTGATGCATCTGCAAAGCTTGGTGTAAACAGGATCAATACATTTATCGGAAGGGACAAGAATAAATCGGTTGATGAAAATTTCAAATTGTTCCGGCAGATATGGCCTGGAATAATTAAATATGCCGCTGACAGGAATGTAAAGGTAGGTATAGAGAATTGTCCGATGATATTTACAAATGATGAATGGCCCGGAGGAAATAACCTTGCCACAACACCTGTGATCTGGAGACGGATGTTCTCGGAAATACCGGGTGAGTTTTTTGGACTTAATTATGATCCGTCACATTTATTATGGCAGCAGATGGATTACATAAGGCCTCTTTATGAATTCAAAGAAAAACTATTCCATATACATTTAAAGGATGCGAGAGTTTACCGTGAAAAACTCGATGAGGTAGGAATAATGGCAACACCTCTTGATTTTCATACACCAAAACTCCCGGGTCTCGGAGATATCAACTGGGCACGGTTTATTTCCGCTTTAAACGATGTCAGATATGACGGTCCGGTTTGTATAGAAGTTGAGGATAAATCCTTTGAAGGTTCCCTGGAAGACAGGAAAAATGCACTCGTTCTGACAAGGAGATACCTTGATCAGTTTGTGGTCTGATAAAATTACTTGAATAATTCTTTTTAATTGCTACGGATACCTCGCTGGTGCTGGGCATGGCAGGACCCTAAGGCAAACACTATTAAATCTTTTTCAGGTGAAGTACCCAATCCTTGAAATTAACCACTCCGGGATAATCTTCAGGACATTTTATCTCAACTAATGAGCCTCCATTGATACTTCCTGATTTTGATTCCCTGCTGTTTACAAGGTCGGTCCATTGATATTTAAAATTTGAAGATTCTGATAATTCATTAAGATCGAGTTTGACAGATCCTCCATACCTCAGATAGAATAAATATTCATTTCCCGGATCGGCAAGACAGAATGGTGACGGATTTTCCAGGACAAGTTCGGGATGAGGCTCAAGCTTCCACCATTCCAGTTTCCTGAGATATTTTCCCATGAAACCTACAGAAACTGCGCCCGGGTAGATCAGAGTATTTACACTGAGACTTGTATCCATTGGCCATGAACCAATACCTGTCGGTCTTTCCGGCAAATGTACTCTCCAGATATGTCCGCCTCCATAGGTATGACCTGCTGCCCCTGACATAGCAGCGGACCAGGCTGCAAACCTGACATCCATTGCAGTCGGATTTCCTTCAATGAATTCGTACCACGGTTCAGTCACAACAACCGGTTTGGGCGGATCCATTTTGTAAGCTCTGGTTATTATTTCCGGGATCAGCTCATTGCACCACCTGGCATGACCGGTCTGACTCTGGTTATAATCAAGCCATTTCTGCCCGTGGATAGCTTCGGCTGTAGACCATTGCGGAGCCTCAGCGCCTCCACCCCACATGGGAGGTGTGGGATGTGCCCCAACTATTCTGTCATAAGGATCTTCACTTTTAATCATTTCTCCCACACTGTTCCAGAATGACAGAGGAAAACCTCCGTAATTGTTCATATTATATTCACCGGCCAGAACCCA
>CAZWUB010000064.1:1615-3371 GCA_964637415.1 uncultured Rikenellaceae bacterium | reverse complement strand
TTCCCTTTCATTTTTCTGTCAGCCGAAAAAGTCTCATATTTCCAGGTACCTGCATCAGAAGGCGCAAACCGTATCTTCCAGATATCTCCTCCGTCCCAGAATCCGGGTACCCTGATGGTTTTTCCCTTGCAAGTGCCATCTGTTCCTGTTAATACTGCAGTCAGGTAAGGCTGTTCATTTGAATTAAGGCTTTCAACATAAGGATTTTCGAATTTTGCAGAAGACTTAAATGACAGTTCAAAAACCTCCCAGGTCTTTATTTCAGGATCAGCCCCTTTTAAAAAAAACGGGATAAGAAACAGCAGAAGGATTAAAACAGATTTTTTAAGATATTTCATATAAGTAAATATTAATCAGCCCTTTGTGTAACTTAGTGCCTTTGTGTCTTCGTGGCTTCTACAATTATAGCCCTTTATGATAAGGCTCAATTTTTTATTTCAGGAAGAAAAGTACAAAATTTTTAATTCCTGCAGGTTGTCCGTAAGAATTAATTTCTACCTTAACAGATGCAAGAATTAAAATTAATAATCATGAAAATTTCAAGACTGGCAACACGTTTAACGACAGGTTTATTTTTTACTACATTTATATTTTCCTGCAACAATAAGTCCGGAGTTACCGAACAGAAAATGATGGAGCCATCCTTCACATCCGACGTTGAATCCTTCCGGCAATACAGTTATCCTGAATGGTTCCGTGATGCGAAATTCGGCATCTGGTCGCACTGGGGACCGCAGGCAGTGCCACGCCAGGGCGACTGGTATGCCAGGAAAATGTACGAATCGGATATATATAACCGTCAGACCAACCAGCCGACAGGTAAACCATCACGCGAATATCTTTTTCATGTTGAACATTACGGTCATCCGTCAAAATTCGGATATAAGGATATTATACCTCTCTGGAAAGCTGAACGATGGGATCCGGAGAAACTGATGGCACTTTATAAAAGAGTGGGAGCCAAGTATTTCGTGAGCATGGCTACTCACCACGATAATTTCTTCCTTTGGGATTCAAAGATCCATAGGTGGAATTCTGTTAAAATGGGTCCGATGAAAGATGTTGTCGGGCTGTGGCAACAGGCTGCAAAAAAAGAAGGACTCAGATTCGGAGTTTCCGAGCACCTCGGTGCAAGCTACACATGGTTCCAGCCCAGTCATAGGTCAGATCCTTCCGGACCAATGAAAGGAATTCCTTACGATGGAGCAAATCCCGAATACCAGGATCTTTACCATAAACCTACCGCTCCCGACGACTTCGCGTGGCTTACCAAAGATCCCGAAAACCAGCAGAACTGGCTCAGCTGTATTACTGAGCTGATCGACCTTTATCAACCCGACCTTCTTTACAGCGATGGCGAACTGCCATTCGGAGAAGTGGGACGGACTATGCTTGCTCATTTATATAACCAGAATATCATAAAAAATGAAGGCAGTCTGGAGGCCGTATATACATGTAAACATCTTGTTTCTGAAGGCCGATGGGTGAGGGATATCGAACGTGGTGCAATGGATTCCATAAGTGTTGATCCATGGCAGACCGATACATCAATAGGTGACTGGTATTACAGAACAGGACAGAAATATATGACAGGAACCGAGGTGATACAGATGCTGGTCGATATTGTAAGCAAGAACGGGAACCTGCTCCTTAATGTCGTTCAGACTCCTGAAGGAGACCTGGAACAGGATGTTCTGGATATTCTTGAGGAGATCGCCGCCTGGATAGCGGTAAATGGTGATGGCATTTATGGCAC
>CAZWUB010000064.1:0-1515 GCA_964637415.1 uncultured Rikenellaceae bacterium | reverse complement strand
AGATACCTGATGTATTATTCAATACCACCCTACAGTGATAAATCCAATCCGGTTCAGGGCTGGGGAATTGGTATTGCTGAAAGCTCAGATCTTGTGAACTGGAGGAAGACAGGTGAGATTAGCCCTTCAGCCGTATATGAGAACAAGGGATTATGTGCTCCATGTGCTCTTGTAATCGACGGCCGCGTCAATCTTTTTTACCAGACCTACGGTAACGGACGCAATGACGCAATCTGTCATGCTTATTCGGATGACGGAATTAATTTTACCCGTAATGCAGACAATCCGGTTTTCAGTCCCGGCGGGAAATGGAACTGCGGAAGGGCTATTGATGCCGAGGTCATCCTTTTCAGAGGTAAATATTACCTTTATTACGCTACCCGCGACCCTGATTACAAAATTCAGATGCAGGGAGTGGCCGTTACCCCTGCAAAGAGCAGTTTCGGCAGGGCAGACTGGAAAAACCTTTCGACTGACGGGCCGATACTGAAACCTGAACTTCCATGGGAGATAGATTGTGTCGAAGGAGCTTCGGTGATAAGGAAAGGCAAGAAACTTTATATGTTTTACGCGGGAGCATACAACAACGCTCCCCAGCAGATTGGAGTCGCCGTAAGCAAAGATGCCGTTAACTGGAAGCGATTATCGGAGGACCCCTTCCTGACAAACGGCAACCCTGGTGAATGGAACTCCAGTGAATCGGGACATCCCCATATCTTCCGCGACAGGGACGGAAAGACTTACCTTTTCTTCCAGGGGAACAACAATAAGGGAAGAACCTGGTATATTTCCAAGATTAAGGTGGGATGGAACAGAAAAGGACCTTATGCAGATATTCTCTGATTGATCAGCCCTTTTTCAACAAAAGATAAAATGAAAGTAACTATACCGTTATTAAAACAGAAAAATCATGCAACGTATTGTTTTATTGATCATTACATTGTCGTTTGTTCTGAGTGGTCCACTGAACGCTCAAAAGATATATGTTTCTCCTGCAGGAAATGACACGAATACCGGCACTTACGACAAACCGCTTGCCTCTCTTACAGCTGCCAGAGACCAGGCCCGAACTATCAGGACTCAGAATCCTCAAATGCCTGTCGAAATAATCGCTCTTAAAGGGGAATACCTGATGCTGAAACCTCTCGAACTTGATAGCCGGGATGCAGGTACCGATATTTCGCCATTGATATTCAGGTCGGAAGAGGGAGCCAGGGCTTTATTCAGGGCTGGTATAGAAATAGAAGGATTTGAAAAGGTGAGTGACAATCTTTGGAGGGCTTTCATTCCTCAGGTAGCTTACTACGATTCATATTTCGAACAACTTTACGTAAACGGCAGAAGGGCCACAAGAGCAAGGAGCCCGAATGAAGGTTTCTGGAATGTAAGAAAAGTTGAAGAGACAATAGCTGACCAAGGTACTGGCAGAATGCCCCAGGTCGCTGTTCAGAAAATTGTAGCTGACAGTTCCTGCTTCGGGACAATGTCAGGGTTCAGCAGTCAGGATTATGAGGA
>CAZWUB010000063.1:0-19267 GCA_964637415.1 uncultured Rikenellaceae bacterium | reverse complement strand
CTGTTGCTCTGACAGTAAAATTATCAGTGCCCTGACCACTTACATACTCCAGGTTGTTGCTTTTTGTCCAGGATACTGTTGTATTGGTTGGGCGATTATTATAAGCAAAGGTTGAGTTTGGAGAAGTTGCCCCTCCCGGCTACTGTTGTATAGTTGTAACTTCCAACCTTGGTGCAAGTAGATTCAATAATATCCCTTACCTGATCCTGTGTCAATCCCGGATTGACAGACAATATTAATGCAGCTACACCGGCTACATGGGGTGCCGCAGCAGATGTTCCATGGAACCAAATGGTATAGTCCCGATTTAGGTAATCTGAGCTTATTTTATTTCCATCTGCTATAGTATGTATTGGAAATGTAGAATTATATTGTCCATCACCTTGTAAATCAGTAGTTGGTATCAAAACTCCTGGTGCTATTAGATCCAGCTGATTTCCATAATTACTTCCCCAATCCTCAGTATCGCAAGAAGTTGGGCTTTTTCTCTCTCCACAAGGGCTCATCGCTCCAACAGCAATAATATCCGGATTACTATTAGCGGGATATTCCACATTCCCGTTATCATTTCCGGCTGCGAATACAATAACGCATCCAAGTCCTTCTCTGCCATAGGTTAACGCATTTTCGACAGCATCATCAATAAAATCCCCTGCTAGGGCGTCATGCCCCCATGAATTGTTGATAACATCTGCGCCATTATTCCATGCCCAATTAATACCATCCGCCAATTGCTGCCTCGAATTAATATTGAGTATCAACGTGTTGCTTATTGACATTAACTGGCATTCTGGTGCGATTCCGGCAATACCTTCATTATTATCCGAGGCTGCGCCAGCAATGCCGGAACAAGCTGTTCCATGCGGTCCAAAAACATCGCTTGGAGGTGTTCCTAATTCAGTATCATAACTCAATTCAAACATGTTTGTGAGGTCAGGATGTTCCATTTCCGTTCCCTGATCCACAAGTGCAATAGTTATACTATCACAACCCCGTGTTACCTCCCATGCTTCGCAAATGTCTATATCAATACCACTTGTACCTCCGTACTTACCGGTATTATTTAAATTCCATTGATCTGAAAAGTAATCATCATTAACACAATGAGTCAAATCATCACCCATTAAATCAGGCTCTGCAGCTTTAAATAAACCGGATTCATAAAACGAATTTGCCATTTCCAAAGCATTACCATCTGAATATTTTGTACAATATAGAGTGTACCATAAAGACATAAATTTGTTCCTGCCAATTATATTGACATGGGTTTCCCGTGCTAAAGCTTCAAGTAAACCTATATCCTCGGCCCTGAAAAGTCGCACGTAGAAAAGATGTGACAATCCGGCTTCATCCCCTTGCAGTGTTGTAAAAAATGGTGCAGTATAAAGAACTGTGGCGGATGATAGTAAAACTAATGAATCTGAAAGCTGATCCAATGTATTGGCCATGACAGCCCAATTCCTTGTTTCGTTTTTATTATTGTCATCATATGGCATTAATGTGTTAACCGTGTTATCTTCTCCTCTTTTAACTACCTCCATGGAGTTCCTGGTAAATTCAGAAATAATATTATCCTCATGCTCCCTTTCATAAAGGATAAAATATTTATGCTTAGACAATTTTAAAGGAATCTTTTCACCCTTATACCAGTAGTAACCATCTTTTTGTCCTAATAAATTCATGGACAAAGAGATAAATATAATTATAATTAGAGCTTTCATAGGTTATGATTTTTTGGTTTGTTCAATTTATTCACGATCTTTGACAATCTCTACAATACGGAATTTTTTATTCACGACAGGTTTATTAATTACAGCATGATACTGAATACCATGAGCCACTGCAGATATTTGAGTTAAGAATGTCACAGTATATACAATCTCAGCGTTGTTTTCTTCAAGTTTTTCATTGTATAGTAAAATACCAGAGGTAGATGCTCTGCTACCTATAAGCACAATAAATTTTGAAAAATCTATCTGAGGAGTACAATCGGTTGTAACACGTTTTTCAAGCTCTTGCTGAGAATTAATGATATAATGATTATTAACATAACCGGGTTTTATATACCAGTGTTGATTTGAACATCCAAAATCGGAGAATTTAAGTATCTGCTTTTCTTCAAATTCCTCAGGATCTTCTTCTTTTTCTTTCCTGCATCCTGCTCCGGTTACCAATAGAAGTAAGAAAACAATTCCTGTTTTTACAATTATTTTTCCCATTGTTTTTACTGTTTTTTTCAAGGTTTTTTACTGTTTTTCCAATGTTGCCGGGCAAAGAGTTCCAGGCCTGCACGGTTTCCTATAAGCTGATACGTAACTAACTGTCGAAACACTGCATAAAAAAAATAACTATTTTCATCTGGCGCAGGGCGCAGGCTGGAGTTAGCAGCTGCAATCAGTAGTTGGCAGAATGCAGCAGGCAGTTGGTCAATGAATCATTATACTTCTCTACATAGAAAATTTAATTTATTGATCTTTAACAGCAGGTAAACGATAATAATTCCTGAATTTCTTAAGTTAGAAACCTTTACTGATGTTGTATTACAAGTTGTTTATTTATAGTCTTGTTATCTTTAGTAATCCGGACCATGTATGATCCATCCTTCAAATTATTGACAGGTATTGTAAAGGTATCTGCTGATGCTTCAGTAGCATATATCAGGCTGCCATAAATATCGACAATACGTACAGAATAGACTGCATTTGCGTCGTCAGAAACAGATTTGTCAGGGATGCTGTTATCTGAATCAGGTTTTTGCAATGTTACCATAACAGATTCAGACGCGGGATTTGGAGATAACATAAAATCAAAGCACGAGTGAATATAAATATTTGCTTCACCATATGCACCTGTTCCACAGGCGTTCGAAGCCCTGGCCATTACATCGTATCCGGCTACAGAGTACTCTTCATAAAATGTTATGTAAGCATACCCGGCATAAAGACCACCATCAGCATTGGAAATATAACCGTTATCAGGATAAATAGCCCAATCATAAGTAAAAGGATCTGTGTGCGAAGGATCAACTGTCCGAACTTTGAACCAATATTGTACACCAGGACATCCTTCATATGTTTGCTGGTCAGTAATACTTACTACCGGGGTTCCAACCCAAAAAGCATATCTCAGACCTGCACAGGCTGAATTGAGTGATGCTTCAACCCATCCGGGCCCTGCCCCGGATCCTGTTGCTCTGACAGTAAAATTATCAGTGCCCTGACCACTTACATACTCCAGGTTACTACTTTTTGTCCAGTAAACAGTTGTGCCAGAGGGTCGAGAATTATAAGTAAATGTTCTATTTGGTGATTGACATACAAGTGTATTACCAGTGATTGCTCCACCTGAGGCTGCTAAAACTGCTTGATAAGCATTTACACGACCAAAACCCATTTCATCGCATCTACCATTATTATAAGAATAGCTTCCTACCTTATCGGCAGTACTTGTTAATAAATTAAATACATCTTGCGGAGTTAAATCTGGATTTAGTGATAATATTAATGCAGCTACACTTGCAACAACAGGACACGCATGGGATGTTCCACCAAATCTTCCAGTATATGAAAGATAATTTGTACCTGCGCTTGGAAGTTCTTCACCTGTTGAAGGTGGATGAATACCTATTGCAGGCCATGAATTGTAACCATCTTCACCAGGAATATCGATTGTCCACATTTCAAATGTTTCGCCGCTAATGCCTCCGCAAAGGGGAGAATAAGCTTCAGTAGGATAGGCTTTATGAGAAGGAGCCACAATATCAATTAATGAGCTTGTCGGACTATAATCAGCCTGATTATCATACCTATCTGAAGCACCGACCGTTATAAGACTGTTTACATTAGCATTTGCAGGAAATGTAACAAAACCATTATCACTACAAGTATTATGCGTTGCAGTATTCCCTGCGGCAAAAATGACAACTACATTATTATTAATTGCATATTGAATTGCAGATACAATGGCAGGTATAAAATTGTTATTGTCTGTCCCATATCCCCAACTATTGGAAATAATAGTTGCTCCATTGTCTACAGCAAATTCGATTCCATCAGCCATCTCAGGTGAAATTGTTGTTGCATCCCATCTTATTGGCATGATTAGACTGCCTGGAGCTATTCCTGCTATTCCTTGATTGTTGTTCATTGTAGCTGCAATAATCCCAGAACAAGCATTCCCATGATTATCATCACCGATAGGGGAAGGATCATTTACATTTCCTGAACCAAAGTTACTTCCATTAAGTCTGACCTGCCTTGAATTTGGTAAGTCAGGGTGGTCCGAAGTTACACCTTCATCAAAAACCGCTATCACAATATCACTGCACCCTGTTGTAATATTCCATGCCTCCGGTGCATCAATATCTGCATCTGATGTACCTGTATGTCCATTGAAAGTTTGACCAGTATTATGACAGGTAATTTGATACTGAAAATAAGGGTCATTTGGGAAATCAAATAGTTCAGGTTTACATATTATATTTGGATAGGCAAATTCAAAATTTCCAGATTCATATAACTTATTAGCTATCTCAGCTATGTCAACATATTTTGAAACACAGAACACCTCATAAATTTTCGTAATTTTTGTTCCTGCTAGATTAAATTCATCTATCAGTTTCTCTTTTACGGATATTTCAATATCAGACTTAAATTTAACAATAATCTCATCTGTAAAACTAAATTCCAAATTATCGTTAGTTTTATAAACATTTCTAACACTAACAATCATGCTATCTGAAAGTAAGGTATTTATCTTTCTTTTGTTTCCCAATAAATTATCTATCTCAACTTCACATATGTTTTCATCCTGCCAAGCAAAATTTATATTAACAAAAAGACTTTTCATAGTACTTTCAACCTTAGATTTCGAAATAGTCCTTTTCTTCTTAATGAGGATTTTATTTGGAACCTGTTGTATTTCAATTTTATCGCTAAAACCATAATAATATAACTTTTGGGGGGGTTATTTCTTTGATGTTAAATGACCATGACGCCGTAATTGCTACAAAAAGAAAAAACATAACGAATTTTGAATTTGATTTAAGGAAAGTCATAGCTATCGAATTTTATTAATGCTGTACATTTTAAAATTTTATTTTTGAGTTTCAGTTGATTGTAGGATTCCTTTTTCTCTAATAATGCTTCGTTGCTCCTATAACGTGTATCCACGTTAATGCTGGCCCAAAGGACGTGCAGGGGCCTATTTCTGATCCTAGCGGTTTCCTGATGTTAAGAATTATTTTGATGCCTTCCACTTTAAGACTGTCAGGTAAGTTCTCTGCTATATAAATGTTTTGTGGAGAACTACCCACTAGTTTAATAACTTCTTCAAGATTGTCAGTAAATTTTAATTGATGAATTCCACAATCTATATTCTTTCCAAGAACTGTTGCTTTAAACGATAAGGCATCTTGGGAGGAATTTTTAATACACGAAGAAAATGTCACTCCTGTGATAAAAAAGAGAATAATTATTGTTTTCATAATTTTGTTTCTTTCTTCATTATTGATATCAACCAAATTCAATTTATAAAGGATAAACTGCAAATAGTATGACTGCGTGCATCACAGAGAAAAAATATAAATGAATAATTTCTGTGAATAACCTGCCTGCATGAAAAAGAGGGTTATTAAACCAAAAAGTATTGCTGTCCTCATTTCATTTTTCTCTTTAATGTTGTTAATACCATCTCAGAACTTGTTTGTTGAAATCCGATAGCCGGAGAGGAAGAGCACGCTTCAAATGCATCTGCTTTAAATGAAAGCACTACACCTGTTGAAGGTATTGCCCAATCACTAATTTTGCCAGGGATGTTACACACATTGCCAATTCCGGACATTGTTGTTCTGATTGAATAAAATATCATACTTTTTGATTCTTCTGAATAAGCAAAAAATTCCGACTTCTCACCATCAAAAGTTTGGGCTTTCATTTCATCCCACGAGTTTTTTTTTGCATCAAAAAGTAAAATGCTTTTCATAGAAACTGTCTTAATAAAGGCAGGCTCATGTTCACATGGACATTTTATATTTTCCAAAAGAACATCTTCATATTCATTTTTTTCACATCCAGCCTGTGTTACGAACAAAAGCAGGAAAGCAATGCCAGTTTTTACAATTATTTTTTTCATTGATTTTACTGTTTTTTCCAGGATTTTTTAGTGTTTTTCCAATTTTGCCGGGCAAAGAGTTCCATGCTGGCATGGTTTCTTTATAAGCTAATACGGAACTAACTGTCGAAACGCTGCTTAAAAATAAACAAATATTTTCATATTGTGCAGGGCGCAGGGCAGAGGGCGCAGAGCGCATGGCTCAGAGCTCAGGGTGAGACTGGAGTATGCATTCGGAATCAGCAGTTGGCAGCCGGTGGTTAGCAATAAAATGGCGGATTATTTTTTCAGTTAAATCTTTTTAACTTTTTATTTCGGGGGAACAGAAGTAATTTTCTTATTTTGGTAACCACCTTTACAAATAATCAAGAAATGTTACATATACTACATTTCACATTACAGTGAAAATTTTCAAAAAGAAAGAGACACATTAGAATATAAGGTAATTAAAAAATAATACCTTTAAGTATACAAATAAACAAATGCTTATCAGATATATACCAAAGCCATTATTAAAATGCAGGTTGAACGAACAATCAGGTTTGATTATTTGCAATTTGCCAAAGTCGTAATGTTGCTTGTGATTGCAACCTGTTTCTGGAACCTGAAAGTATTTGCTGAAGGCACAGCCACAGAACCAGATTTTAGTTTATTGGATTACGACGGCAAAGCAAAAGCAAAAGTATTTATTACCAAAGATAATACACTGACAGCAGAAAAGGTTACATCTGCAGCTTTTCGTTTGAATTTTAAAGAATTACCAAAAAAATATTTTGCTTCAGCAAACGAAGTATATTGGTATATGATGGACATAGATGAGGTTGACTTACCGGATACCGAAAAATGGTACATTAGTTTTACTTACTTCGACCAGATTACGCTTTATTATCAAAGAGGAGATACACTTGCTTCCCGATTAGCAGGATTGAAGTATGAAAATAATTCCCCCGGCATAAACGATTTTTCTGACATTCCGTTTGCTGCTGAAGAATTGATTGAAGGCCGCTATTTATATGCAAAAATCAAGCATAGTTCACGAAAAAGACTTCTGGCTGATCCCACTTACACAAATCTGTATTCAATAGACTTTAATAAAAAATACAACAGTCATTCTTACTTCTTCCGCCAAATTCCTTTTTATCTTTTTATTGGTGGTATGTTACTTATGTTTCTTTATTTCATTGGCTTTTATTTCTTGTACAACGATAGGCTTTTTATCTATTATTCACTCTATTTGCTTGCTTTGGTTTTGTACATCGGCGTGAGGGCGGAAATCATTCAGGAAGCATTCAGAAATGCAATGCCCCATGCAATTCATATTTATAACGATGCAATGCAGGTTTTTGTAAATATTTTTTACTTAAAATTTGCACAGCATGTTTTAAATGCTAAAGTTGATTTTCCGAAACTAAACATAGCAATTCGTTATGCAATTGCCCTTTTGTGTTCCATTGTTTTCCTTCAGCTAATCATTCTGATAACAAATCCTTTCTCGGCTGCCGAACCATACATCATTGATTTTCAACGATATTTCATGATCGTTTTCAGTCTGGTATCGTATGTTCACATACTAAGAAATTACAAAAAAAAAGTTGTTCTATATATAGTTGGCGGTAGTCTTTTCTATTTATCGGGCGCGCTGTTAGCGCTTTATCTGTGGGAAATCAGATATATGATGCTGGGTACTGCCATCGAAGTTTTTATTTTTTCGCTCATCCTGGGATATCGGATAAAGTTAATCGAACAGGAGAAAAAATCCATTGAAACTGAAATGACGCAAGTAAAACTTACAGCGTTAAAAGCCCAGATGAATCCGCATTTTATTTTCAATTCGTTAAACTCCATTCGGGCGTATATTATTTCGAACGAAACAAAAAAGGCATCCGATTATTTAAACAAATTTGCAAAGCTGATCCGGCTAATCCTTCATTATTCATCAAAAGACACTATTCCGCTGAAAGAAGAACTTGACACACTTAAACTTTATGTAGAACTTGAGCAGTTGCGCTACCGCGATGATTTTGGGTTCGAATTAAAAATTTCCAGGTGTGTTGATATTGAAAAGTGGATGGTTCCGCCACTCATTCTTCAACCTTATGTCGAAAATGCAATCGGACATGGTTTGGCCCCAAAAACCGGAGTAAAAAAAATATTGGTGGAAATTGCAGAAAGCGGCGATCATATTTCTTTTGCCATTCGTGACAATGGAGTTGGCCGGAGTTTTTCAAAAAAAATCAATACCCTTAAAAATCCGGAACATAGATCGGTAGCAATGGAACTTACACGAAAGCGAATTAATCTGGCGAATGAAAATAAAACCGGGGATGAAAACATTGAAATTATTGATTTTGAAGAAGCCGGACAACCTTTGGGAACCGAAGTAAGATTTAAATTACCCGTTCAAACAGAATAAATTGTGAAATATGAAACTGACAGCAGCAATTATTGATGATGAAAAACACGCCATTGAAACATTGAGATATGATCTGGCTGAAAACCATAAAGATGAAATTGAAATTCTATTCTCCACTACCAATCCGGTTGAAGGGGCAAAACGTATCAGAACAGAAAAACCCGATTTATTGTTTCTTGATGTTGATATGCCCGGATTGTCAGGCCTCGAACTCATTCAGCTGATTGATGATCTCCCGACCCGGGTTGTCTTTACTACTGCCCATATGGAATACGCTATAAAAGCGGTTGAAACCATTGCCAGCGGCTACCTGCTCAAACCTGTTCAGGCAGAGGATTTGCAACGGATAATTGAAAAAGTTAAAAATGAAAAAGCCTCTGCCATGGCTTCATTTTCAATTTCAGGAAAAATTCCGTTTGCCGATACCGATGGTATTGAACTAATAGCATACGAAGATATTATCTATTTAAAATCGGATAGTAACTACTGTGAACTGAAACTCACCGGCAACAGAAAAAAACTGGCCAGCAAAACCCTGAAGTATTTCGAGGAAATATTGCCGTCAGGCCAGTTTTTCAGGATTCACAAATCTTATCTAATTAACATTCAACAGGTGAAAAAATACCTGAAACGCGATGGCGGCGAACTTCTGATGTCAAATAATGAGGTGCTTCCTGTTTCAAGAAATAACAGGCTCGAAATTCTAAAACTTATCCAAAACCACATTTAAGCAGCTAATACTTACCCGGCGCCCATCCTTCCCTGATTTTAAAAACTGATTTGCCAGGATTCACAAACACGATATCCTGTTTCCGGATATAGTTATGCCCGACCTGTCGGGCTTCTTTTTATGAACTCATTCAAAACTACCGTTAATCACCCCAAAACTACCGTTCACTCATTTAGGGTTGCATGGCATATATCCTTTGATCTATCTTTCGAAAAAATATTAAAAAAAATAAATTAAATATGAAAAAGATTACAGTTCTGTTCGCCATTTTAATTTCACTTTATCTGAGTGAGATTTCAGCTCAAACGATTGATGGACGGGTTTCCATCAGCGGTTTTCCTTCAAACAGTACTTTATCTGAAGCAACGGTTGTTGACCTTTTCAATAGTTTCAGGGACGGAAAGTACAAAATCAATTTTTCATACAAGACCGACAATGCCAACAGACGGGGTGTTGTGCTTTTCGATATGAAAACCACTGTAAAACATAACGGGAAAACGATTCTGCAGAGTACACGTGACGGGTGGCCCTGGTTACCCGGAGATTTGTTCGTGCCAATTGAAGCATTCGACCTGATACCCGGAATTCAAAAGGTGGGTATTATGCCAATACCGAAATTAACACCGGACCAAATGGACTCACCACTTCCCAAAGGAAAATATGAGGTAACACTGGAAATGGTATCTGGTTCCGAAGCTGTAAAAGGACGTGTTCAACCGCTAACTTTCTCTTTTAATGTTAATTGATGATAAATGAAAAATAAATTAATGCAAATAAAAATGAAAACATTACTGACTTTAGTTTTACTTGTTACGCTGATTCCTGCCCATGCACAAAAATTCAGTGGCAAAATTGAAGGACACAATAAGGGAGAAATGGACATCGTGCTAACAATGTTCGGTTTCGACAAACTGGTGAAAATTGGAACATTAAGCTCCAGCGGCGATTTTGAAATCGACCTCTCTGCAAATCCTGCAGAAAATCTTTCGAAAGAAGACTTTGACACGTTTATCTCCCCTTTAAGCTATGGGTTTCAGTTTGGTTGCGGCAATCCGGATGAATTTCCCGAAGGTGAAACAAAAATAGCCTGTGATGCGGGATTTATTGCCTTGTGGGCAAACAATAACTGGGCGGGTTCGGTTTTTCCTGTTTCCGACGAAAAGCTTCAGCCGTGGATGGACGATAATGGATATAACGATCCTGTCCAGGCTTCGTTTTATAAGGTTTTACTTGTAACCGAAGATGTTGAAGTTAAAAAGAAGTGCAACAATTTTGATTATTACAACGACATGGACGTGGAAGTTGGAATTGAATACGATATAAAACTGAAAAAAGGATTAAATCTGGTTCAATACCAACTCGAATCCATTTACAAAACCGATCCCAATGTTCGTGCTTCATTTCCTACAAAAGTAAAAATGACCGATGCCGGTGAAAATCCGAAGATAATCTGGATGGCGAAATATTTTTAATAAAATCCCATGACCATGAATGAAATGAAAAAACCGGCATTTGTTTTAACTGTTGATAAAAATCTGAACAGGAACAAGAGTATTGAACTGGCCAATTTAATTATCAGTACTAAACTGAATTAAACGAATGAAAACACTTACATACAATTGAGGATTAGAAATATATGTAGTAATCTAAAAAACAAAACGAGATGAAACGGATATTATTTATTACAGTTTTAATTGCCGGCTTTGGGGTAAACCATTCCAAAGCACAGTTTTTAAAAGAATTGAAAGACCGCACCATCGAAAGGAGCAAGGATGTTATTATCGGGAAAACAGCCGACAAGGCCGCTGATAAAACCGGTGATGCAATGGACAAAATTCTGAATCCCGATTTTAGCAGGTTTGCGAACCCGGGAGGTAGTAAAGTAGATATGTCAACATTACCGGAATCTTACAACTTCCAATATCGCTATGCCATGAAGATGACCACCCAGGAAGGTGAAATAGATCTCGATTATTACCTCAGTAAAACCGAACCCTACATGGGCGCCAAAATGAATATGGGCATGGAAATGTCGATGGTATTCGACGAAGGCAATAAAGTAATGTTCACTTATGTGAATGGTATTGCAATGGCCACAGAAATGGATCTAAACGATGCAGTGGATGAAGAGGACATGAATTTGCATAATAATTACACTTTTAAAGAACTGCCCAACCGCCAATTTCTGGGTTACGACTGCATTGGACGCGAGATTGAAAATGATGAATATAAATTCACCATTTATATCGCACCTGATATGGAAGCAGGCTTCGGATCAATGTTTAAAAGTGAACACGCCAAAATTCCGCCGGCAATGCAGAAATTTGCCCAGGATTATGAAAACGGGCTGATGATGTATATGGAAATGGTGGATAAGAAAAACAAGAAAAAGAAAAATACAAGTGCTACCATGGAATGTGTTGCTTTTGAGCCAACCAATCTGGTAATCAACACCAGACAATAATTAACCTGGTTGCAGTTTTCTTCCTGCTTTATATGAATAATCAGGTTGTCGGTCAAAAAAGCAAACGGGCATCAGATTCATGTCAGACAGAATGGCGATGTGGGACAACGTAACCGGAATATGATCAAAGTTAAATCAGATTCTATGAAGCAAAAATTTTCGATAGCCGGGCCTTCAAGAAGGAATTTCCTCAAACAGGTTGGAATGTTGGGACTGGCAGCAGGAATACCTGCGGTTTTGTGGAAATGTTCCTCAAAAAGCAACGGTTTTAACGGAACCGGAATTGCTCCTTACAGTGTCTGGGAAGAAATGCTGATGGCTTTGCAATCCAGTCCCGACCACCTTGAAGGCCGGATGAATTTTCTGATTAAAGAGGGAAATCCGCAGGCCATGTTCAGTTTTGTAAAGGATGAGATTTACCTGATGCCCACTTCCGCAAGTTCGCTTCGGGGTATGGGTAAAACCATGCGTTACGGAATCCGGGGTGCACTGCGATATGGTTTCGCCACACCACGCGAAAAGGCCGAACTGTTACATTCCATGTTTGCCAAAGCAAATATCACATCATCTGTAGTTTACGAACGCACCGATATTCAGCCCGAAGAAGTGCCTTTCTTTTTCTTCAGGCCAATTGAAAGAAAATTTGAACCTGTAATCGACAAACAAACACTGAACCGTTGGAGCAAAGAAATGGTTGCCGAAGAAAGCACATCTGAAGCAATCAATCCCGATCCCGGTTTAACGGAAAGTAAAAAACTTGCTGAAAAACTATGGGAAAAGCTTCCTGAAAAAGATAAAATCCGTCCGCAATCATTTGATTTCAGATGGGATAATTACCGGACGCCTGCTGTTGAATTTGAGTGGGAAGGTGAAACAAAATACGCACACCTTTTCGACCCTAAAATTCCTTTTGGGAGCCTGAGAAACGAGAGCGGAGGTGGCACCTCTCTAGCGGAAGCTGCTGAATATCAAAACGTAAAAGTCAGTATCTCCCTTTCTTACCGTGATGGCATTAATCCGCAGGATGAAAAGGAGCTGGTTCAGGGCGAATGGCCGGCGCACGAAATGGCAGGTAATCAGGTTGTACTCTCCTTTTTGCATGGTTTAAATATTGAAAACCAAATAACCACACCCGTCGGAAATCTTCGGATTTTCACGCCTGCGCTGTCATTCCAATCGTTTGATGTTGACAGACCGTTTATGGAAGCCCGTTCATTTCTGGGAAATCCGGTTACCCTCGAAGGGAAAATTATTAACGTCAGTAATGAAAAAGCAACAATCGGAAATTCAACCTTGCTGGCAAAATCCGATGCAAACCTTCAAAAACAAATTCAGCAAATTGAAATAAAAGCCATTCCGGGAAGTTATCCACAGGTAAAACTTCACGTTTCACCAATCAATACAAACGGTGAAATGATTGAAGGCCTTTCTGCTGCAGATTTTTCGGTATCCGACAACGAAACACCAGTTCAGGCCATTCTGGAAAGCAACCAGAGAACACCGAGAGTTCTTATCCTTTACGACACTTCACTTAGTATGCCTAAAACATATGTCGGCGAAAATATGGATGCTTTTGTCGCTTCGCTGGAAAGCGCCATTCTCGGAACGTTTCCGGACACCCAAATCACCAAATGGGAAACCAATTCCGATTTATACACCTGGCTTTCCAAAGCCTCTCAAACAAGTAACGACCTCATTATTTATGCAACCGACGGCGATAATGGTGACAAATATGATGCTGCTGAAATGGAAAAACTGAAGTTTGGTCCTCCAGCCCTGGTTTTAAATGTTAAAAATTCCACCACACGGCAACACATTGAATCTTTTGAAATCATGGCCAACGCTACAAATGGAATGGTAATCGATGCAAAAGACCAGCAAAAAACAATTGAAAATATTACCAGGTATTTTGAAAAACTGGAAATTCCACCCTATGTATTTACTTACCGGGCAACGGACAAGAAGGCCAACCACCAGGTATTAATTACTGCAGATAATCAGCGGATAAAAAAAACCAGCGAATATTCGTTCAGTTTAATACCCGATGATGAAACAATGGCCGGTGAGCAAATTATTGGTTTGTATCTTAACGTGAAAGTTGGTAACCAGGCCGTAAGAAGGGTTTTGTCTGGTTGGGACAATATTGGTGACCAGGACAGGAAACCCACTTTAAGAGATTTTACGGATGTGCACAACATGTTCTTGGGAAATATTCTGATTTCCATTGAAGGCGAAGGTCCAACAATTTCTGCAGCATTAAGCGACATTTTAAAGAACCGCTTGAGTACCCGCAAATGGGGTGAGGCAGTAATTCAAAATGAAATTGAAAAAGCAGTGGCAGCCTTTCAGGAAGGTAGTTTTGTGTACGACGAAAAACTGACGTCGCTAATGCAACCTCTGCAAAATGCCGTAACATCACAAAGCCTCACCTTTGCTTCCGGTCCACGAATTTCGGTAATCAAAACCTGTCCGGGAATTAACCGGGAATTTTCAAAATACAGTTTCGATTATCTGCCTACTGCAAATTACACAACGCTGTCAACTAATTCGCTGGAAGGATTTAAAACCACGCTCGAAAAAACAGCCCAACTGGCTATTCTCGAGAATCATTTTTTTGATACAAGCACACTTTCAGTATTAGCAACCAAAAACATTATTTCATCGCAGGAAGCTAATAATACGGAGTGGTTCAAGCAGTTGTACCTTGAAGGACCGGACGTCCGTTTCTGGTATGAGAAAATTTTCCGGCGAGATGGCAGTTTTAAATTTTTTGACCAGTCGGCTACCGAAAAAGCATTCTGGCGGATTAACGAACGGTCAGGTGAATTGCATGGCTTGCTGCCCGATATGACGGGCGGTGGCACAAATCATATTCAGGCACAGCTCGACGAATTGAGCCGGGTGATGAATATGTATTCATTGATTTTTGGGGCTGCAGGAGTCGGTTCGGTGCCCATTGGAATTGTTATGGCTTACGGATTAATGCTTGTTAGATTGTACGCCATTGCCACCGAAGCAATCATCATTATGGATACCACCGGCATGGATGAAAAAATTATAGCCGCATTGCAGCAATTTGCATGCAATGTGAAAAAGGAAATTGATCTTGCCACCCTGGGGCCTGTTGGTGGCGTAATCAGCGGCATCGATAACCTGATAAGTCTAATGGGCGGCGGTGGAATACCGGGAATGCAGTGTTAAAACCTATCTGCCCGGTAGTTTTTGAGCAATGCATTCAGACCTTCTTTAATATTTGCACCTACTCAATAAATAGTTGCATATGAAGCAAATATAAAACAAGAAGATACAGTCTGCAAGCATTTTTGTATGAAGGAATGCCCATCGATTGTCCACAGCGGAATGAAAGACAACCCTGGCCGGAACCTGAGTGAATCAGGCCTTTCATGACCGGTAAAAATTTCAGAATATTAACAAAGTGTCATAAACCAATTGATTATTTTTGTTTTATGTCTCTGATGTAATAGAGACCTGTAATGACACACACAACGAGATATATCGGTGACATTCCATGTTCCTCCAGGCAAGGTATCAGGTTACTGCTGATTATTCTTGCGCTGTTTCTGTCAGCTAAAACTTATCCTCTGGAACCTGGCGGAACAGGAAA
This sequence comes from uncultured Rikenellaceae bacterium, assembly GCA_964637415.1. GTDB lineage: Bacteria > Bacteroidota > Bacteroidia > Bacteroidales > VadinHA17 > LD21. The sequence goes on along the minus strand of CAZWUB010000063.1, from coordinate 3,924 downwards.
TATTAATATTTTCAGTTTTGATATCTTTTCAATTGAGAATGGTCTCCCCAATAATCAGATTCAGTGCATTTTTCAGGATAAAAAAGGTTGGATATGGCTTGGAACGAGCAGGGGTTTAAGCCGGTTTGACGGATACCGGTTTGTAAATTACATTCATAATCCCGCCGATACCAACAGCTTATCAGGCAGCCTGGTAAGGGTCATTTTTGAGGACAGCAGGGGACGTTTGCTCATTGGCACTGAAAACGGGGGACTTAATATTTTTGATCGTGAAAAGGAGTTGTTTTCACACCCTTTCCGCAATTATCCCGACATAGAAAAAAGGAATATATCAGTCAATGCTATAAGGAATGATAATAATGAAAACCTGTACCTTGGTACAGACAGGGGTCTTATGATGCTTGATCCGGAAGGAAATCTGAAAGATATCACACCAGTACCCGGTAACAGAGAGAGTAATTTTACAAATATTTTCATACGCACCCTGAGGTTTGATAATTACGGAAAGTTGTGGATAGGATCCACTCAGGGGTTGTTTGTTTATGATCCAGTTACAAATTTTATAGAAACCATAACAATACCCTCCGCCGGGAATGACATGGCACGGGAGATATTCGTTATCTTCAAAGATACAGACGGATCACTTTTAATAGGAACGTATTCAAACGGACTTGTAATTGCGGATCCCGAAACAAAAATGATACGTAATATAAAACTGGAACCTGTATATGAACGAACTAATACAATCAGGGCAATTTCAAAAGGACCCCTCGGGGATTACTGGATAGGGACACGCGGAGGATTGTATTTATATTCGACGACTAATGGTGTTAAAGGATTCTTCAGACATGATCCCAGAGATGAAAAAAGTCTTGCCAATAATTCTGTTCTGGATATCTTTCATGATATAAACGGGGAAACATGGATAGGAACCAGGGGAGGGCTGAACCTTCTGGCAAAAAGCAAACAGGTCTTCCGGTCATTCACTGCAATGCCGGATAACAGAAGATATCTCAACAGCGGAATTATCTATGCATTTGAAGAAGATGAAAATAACAGGATCTGGGCAGGTACCGAAGATGGCGGAATAAATATCTATGACCCATTAAAAGGCAGTTTCGAATATATGATGTCTGACAACGACAATCCGGAATCAATATCGGAAAATTGCATCAAAGCACTTCTTGATGATAAAAAAGGGAACATGTGGATAGGAACCTTCTGGGGGGGCATTGATGTACTTAATCTTAAAACCGGGATGATATCCCATTACAAACACTCACCCGGCAAACCAGGAACTCTTTCCGACAACAGGGTATGGTCTGTCTGTCAGGATAAAAAAGAAAATATCTGGGTTGGGACCACTGCAGGAGTTGACCTGTTTGAACCTACTTCAGGAACTTTCATTCAATACCCTGAACTGGCAGACAACATACAGGTAAACTGGATCAGGGCAGATTCAGAAGGTGATCTGTGGATAGGCACTTTAGATGAAATTGTCATTTTCAATCCTGAGAACAGTAAAATTATCCGGCACGATGAAAGGACAAGATATTTTCATGAAGACGCTGAAAAAAAGTATTGGATAGCAACTCTTGACAAGGGGCTTGCGCTTTATTCAAAAACAGACGGAGCTGTCCGGTATTTCACAGAAAAAGATGGACTTGCAAATGATCAGACATTATGTATTCTTGAAGACGACAATAAGCATCTATGGATAAGCACATCAAACGGTTTATCTGATTTCGATTGTGTTAAAGAACAATTCATGAATTATTCAACAAGGGATGGAATTGTGAATAATCAGTTCAACTACGGGGCAGCTCTCAAATTGAGTAACGGAGAATTCCTTTTCGGGGGCAACTCGGGTTTTAATATTTTCAATCCGCGGGAAATAGTTACAGAACATTACACTGCACCTCTGGTATTTACTGAACTCAGGATCTTCAATAAGCCTGTCAGGGTTAATGATAACAATAAAGCGATCCTCACAAAAAGTATTTCCGAAACCGAACATCTTTTTCTTGATTATTCCCAGAATGTTTTTTCTCTTGAATTTGCTGCCCTCGATTATATAAACAGTTCAAAGAATTTCTATTCCTGGTTCCTTGAAGGTTTCGACAGGGACTGGAATGCCCCCGGAACTTCAAGAAGTGCAACTTATACAAATCTGTATCCTGGCGATTATATATTACATGTAAGGAGGAGCCGGGCCGGCAATATTCAGACTGATGACGAACTTACTCTCAAAATAACAATATCACCCCCATACTGGATGACATGGTGGTTCCGTACAGTAATAATATTTTTTATTTTAACACTGATATTTGTTCTTCTAAGGTTCCTGATCAACCGCGAAAAGATTAAAAATGAACTGATATATGAAAAGACGAAAGCCAGGAATCTTCATGAGCTTGATATGCTTAAGCTGCGACTTTTTACAAATATCTCACATGAAATAAGAACCCCTCTGACCCTTATTATGGGTCCTCTCGAAAAGATAATAAACAAACGGATACCGGGTGATGAGATCAGTGCAAATCTGGAACTTATTCACCGGAACACAAAGAAACTCGACCGGCTCATTAACCAGTTGCTCGATTTCCGGAAGATAGAAACAGGAAACCTGAAACTTGAGAAAAAGCAGGATGATCTTGTCCCTCTCGTTGCAGCCACGGTCAGATCATTTGAACAATATGCCGAAGAAAAACAGATCTCGCTTAAATTCATTTCACCTGATAAAAGTCTTATTGCATTCTATGATCCTGAGAAAATTGAAACAATTGTTGGCAATCTTGTCTCCAATGCAATTAAATATAGTGATGAAGGAGGTATTGTATCTGTTCGTTTGTCTCTTGTCTTTGCACCTGAAGAAGATGCTGAAAATCATGACGACAAACAGTACATCGAAATATCTGTAAGAGATAATGGAAGGGGCATTACTGAAGAGAATAAGGAGAAAATATTCTCCAGGTTCTTCAGGTCTGATCCTGATCATCACAGCACTGGTACCGGAATAGGGCTTGCACTGGTGAAAGAACTGGTTCAGCTTCATAATGGCAAGATCTATGTAACAAGCAATCCGGGAAAAGGTTCCAGATTCATAATCCATCTGCCCTGGATAAAAGAAGATCCCGGCAATCTCAAACCCGGAACTGAGAAATCCCTGAACGAGCTTTCAGATGAGACTGGAGAGGAAGAGAATCTGACTGATTCGTCACTGAAAATAATGCTCATTGTCGAGGACAATCCCGATGTAAGGTATTTCATCAGTAGCCACTTTGATTCTGTCTATACTGTTTATGAGGCAAAGAACGGTAAAGAGGGATTTGATAAAGCTGTTAAAACGATACCTGATGTCATAATTACAGATATACTTATGCCTGATTCAGACGGGTATGAACTTTGCAGGAAAATCAAAAAAGATGAGAGGACATCACACATTCCTCTGCTTCTGCTGACTGCACTTCATTCAAAGGAACATGAAATAGAAGGCCTCGAATGTGGTGCCGACGACTATATTACAAAACCCTTTGACATATCAATACTTCAGACAAAAGTGGAAAATATGCTTCAGGTAAGAAGATGTCTTAAAGAAAAATATACAAGGCAGATCATACTTGAACCATCTGAAATAACAATTTCCTCTCCCGATGAACGGTTCCTTAGAAAAGCCATCGAAGTTGTTGAAAAGAATATTTCAAATGCTGATCTCGATATAGAGCAGTTTGCTGTTGAGGTTGGTGTGAGCAGGATGCAGTTATACAGGAAATTCAGCGCACTTACAAATATGACTGTAAAGGAATTCATCAGAAATATAAGACTTAAGCGGGCAGCACAGTTATTGTCAAACACTAAGCTGACAATAAACGAAATAACATATTCCGTAGGTTTTAAGGATCCATCCCATTTCAGAAAATGTTT
>CAZWUB010000062.1:3470-19815 GCA_964637415.1 uncultured Rikenellaceae bacterium | reverse complement strand
ATATATGGCTTTCTCTCACCACAGAGAGATTATCAAATGAGTATATTATAGAAGGCTTTGGAAAAGTTGAAAAGGAACTTGATAGGTTATTGACAGATTTATAATCCACGGGAAAATAACAATACTTTAGCAAAACAATTTCAGCCTATGATTTTTTACTACATCAATTGGAATGCTGATCCGGAGATTATTAATGTTCTGGGGATTTCTGTCAGATACTATGGTCTCCTGTTCGTAAGCGGATTGATCCTTTGCATCTGGCTTCTGGGCCGGATTTATAAAATTGAAAACATCCCATCCGAACACCTGGAAAAATTATCAATCTACAGTATGATTGGAATTCTGATCGGGGCAAGACTTGGACATTGTTTATTCTATGAGCCATCCTACTATTTATCACATCCGCTGGAAATGATCCTCCCGGTTACCTTTCCTCCTGACGGCGGGATAAAGTTTAGCGGCTATCAGGGACTGGCAAGTCATGGTGGTATACTGGGATTATTGATTGCTTTATATATCTGTTCCCGAAAGACTAAACATCCATTGATTGACACCCTTGATCTGATTGCGGTTGTTGCAGGATTGAGCTTTGGATTTATCAGACTTGGAAACTTTATGAACTCTGAAATTATCGGCACTCCGACAACCTTACCCTGGGGTGTGATTTTTGAAAGAGTAGATAACATACCGAGACACCCGGCTCAGTTGTACGAGGCGGGTTCTTATTTTATAATTTTTACGATCATGATGCTTCTTTACAAAAAAATGAGAGCCAGACTTAAAAACGGATTCTTATTTGGGCTTGCAACTGTTTTATTCTTCACAGCCAGATTTTTAATTGAATTTGTAAAGGAGAACCAGGTTGGATTTGAAGAAGAAATGACTTTTAATATGGGACAACTTCTGAGTATCCCTTTTATTTTAACAGGGATTGGATTTATGATATATGGACTCAGGAGTATAAAAAAGATCAGCGCAGAACACATGACCGGCAAGTGAAAAACACATGACAACAAACATCATAAACACGGATTCAGGACAGTAGGGATTAGAGAACGAATTGGAAAAATGGATCATAAGTGGCATGATGTGGCGCTGCCGGAGCGTCGAAGTAAAATTGTCGGCGCTGACTAAATTATTCCGCCGGGCCGGTTGGGTGCAATGCCAAAAGGCCTAAACCGGCTGAACGTTGGCAACAATATTAGAAAAATTTGCGATTGATTCATATTTGATGTAAATTTGCATCAAAATGTAATAATATGGCAAGGCAAAGTATTTCGTTTACCAAACCAAATGATGAGTGGTTAAAAGCACAAATAGAGAATCAGGAATATTCAAGTAAAAGTGAACTCATTAATGATTTGATCAGACAAGCCAGAAAACAGCAGGCACAAATTGACTGGATTAGAGCGAAGCTTGATAAATCGGAAAGAAGCGGATTTACTGAGAGTACCAGAGAACAGATTCTAAATCAATCAAAGTCTGCATTTAATGGCTAAATATAGACTAAGTAATGATGCCAAAGAAGATTTGATAATAATCCATCATTACGGAATTGAAAAATTCGGGATGTCTCAAGCCGACAAATACTTTGATACGTTTTTCGAATATTTTGATATAATTGCCCAAAGACCATTTTCCTTTGAATCTGTAGATTACATAAAAAAGGGCTATAGGCGCTGCGTTTGCGGATCTGACAGTATATATTACAGAATAAATAATGATATAGTTGAAATAATGGCAATTGTCGGAAGACAAGATATTAGTAATCTCCTTTGATTTAAGTAAAATACTGTTGTCAACTCTGCAAAAACACATTCCAGCCCTGAACAAAAGGCAACTACACATATCGCCAACCGTTCTTACCACTGCAAGAACACTCGATATGAAACTACCATTTGTAACAATTTGAATTTATATGATTACTTCAAATCCTAAATAGCACACTACAGGAGACACAGTCTTAAGAAAAACGCACAATAATATACTATTTACCCCGAAAACTGCCAGATAATATTCTTCATAACTCTGACAAAAAATCATTATGAAACCCACATGTTATACTAAAACAAACACTTATAAATAAAATTTTATCAACTTGTGGGTTCCCTGTCTGCCGACAGGCAGGCATCATACCATTAAAATCAAAATTATATTATGATGAAAAAGTACCTTCTCCTGTTAATGTTAATTCCGCTGATCTTATCCGGACAAACTGCGACTAATGACAAATACATTACTTTGATTGGGATTTCAGAATTGGAAATCGAACCGGATTTAATAACAATTTCCATGTCTGTAAAAGAAACTGAAAACATAAAAAAAGAAAGTGACATAGTTAACCTTGAAAATAAATTAGTCAGGTTCTTATCAACCCTCGGGATTGAAAGGGATAACTTTACAATTGACAGGTTCTCAGCCAGAGAACAGATTGGAACAAAATTCAGGCAAAGCAAAACCTATAACCTCATTATTCCGAAAGCATCATTACTTGATACAGTTGTAGCGAAATGTTTCGAATTGGGAATGGAAAACCTTTTCGTAAGTAAAATTGATCATACTCAAATTGATAGCTTAAGAAATGAATTACTTTCCCAGGCATTGAATTCAGCAAAGAAAAAGGCTGAGATTATCGCAGAAAATATGGGAATTACTCTTGGTAAAGTTATTTCAGTAAATGAATCATTCCGGATAGTTGGTGAACGTATTGACACCTATGATAACAGAGTATTTGCCCTTGAGGAAGTTGTAGTCACTGGTTATGGAGCATCCCGGTATAATGCCGCAAGAACAGGAAGTACGATAAATCTTGAGAAATTACATCTTTCGAAAACAGTGATCGTTAAATATGAGATTAACTAAAATCACGAACTGCTGACACTGACGGTAATTAATAAGCTCCCCGTTCATTATTTTCGTCCATCTCTTTTTCTTTACTTTGCTATTTTATATGGCATTATTGATTTTGGAATTGCATTGATATTCCTGTTTCAGATAAATTTAATTAATCCAAATAAGTAGATACGACATTATAAAACAATCAAATGAAACTTATTGAAATTTTCGATGGCACATTATTCCAGGCTCAAATGGTAAAAGATCTTTTAAACAATGAAGGTATTGAATCTTCTTTGAAAGATGAAATTATAGGGTCCAGGGGTGGTGGAATATGGAGACCGGCAGGCGGAGTTAAAGTAATTATTTCGGATCTGGATTATGACAAAGCAAGGCTGGTGGTGGATGAATTCGAAAAATCCCAAAATAAATAGAAAGATAGTATTGATCGCTACGCTATTTGGCTTCTGCTTCACGTCATATTCCCGGTGGCAGCAAATTGCCATTATTATTGATGATTTTCCATGATAATGATATAACAGCCATATTCATCAATGATTTGGCAGAACACACTCATTCAAAACATTATCCAATTTAAAGATGAAGCCTTCCTTTAGTTTTCAGCAAATACCCCGTTCAAGAATCGCAACCTTTGATACAGCTTCACTCGGATTATTAAAACATCATGTAAGTGCCTTGCTCGAATTTGATGTTACAGAAAGCAAAAGAAAGCTGCAGGAATTAAGAAGAAAAGGCACTAAAATATCTTTTAATGCCTGGCTCATTAAAGTGATCAGTAATGTATTACAACAACATAAGGAAGCCACGGCATTTTTATATTCTAAAAAGAAGCTTATAATTTTTGATGATATAAATATTTCAATAATTGTTGAAAAGAAAATCGGTGGCAAAGCCGTCCCAATTCCATTAATTATTGAAAAGTCAAATGAAAAAAGCGCCCTGGAAATTACCGCTGAAATAGAAGATGCCAAAAATAAGGAAATCTCAGGAGAGGATATAGTTCTGAACAGAACATCTTCCTTTTATGAAAACCTTTATTATAATTTGCCGGGATTTATCAGAAGAGGTATATGGAAAATAATGCTGAGAAATCCTGAATTTGTTTTCCGGAAAATGGGTAATGCAATAATAACCTCAGTAGGAATGATGGGAAAGATAAATGGCTGGTTTATTCATAAATCAATACACCCGATTTCCTTTGGTATAGGGTCGGTCTTAAAAAAGCCATATGTGACAGGCAACGAAATAAAAATCCGGGATATATTGAATATGACTATCCTGGTTGATCATGATGTTATTGATGGCGCTCCGATGGTCAGATTTCTGAACGACCTTACAAAAAGCATTGAATCAGGCATTCAGATTTACCCGCCGGAAATTATCAACTGAAAACAGTAAATGAGTATTACTTTCATAACAAACGATCAGCTTTACAAACAGGCAATTGAACCAATCGCAGGAGCATCCTCTTTTGTATGGATCGGTACTGCCGACATAAAGGATCTGCATGTCCACTATAAAGGAACTGTTCAGTCGTTTTTAGGTATGCTTGACGGCCTGGCAAAAAAGAAAGTAGCTATTCGTCTTTTACATGCAAAAGAACCCGGAACCAATTTCAGAAAAAGCTTTGACAAGTATCCACTCCTGTGGGAAAACATGGAAAGGCAATTATGTCCGAGGGTACACTTCAAGCATATAATAATCGATGGCAAGTTTGCATATTCCGGTTCCGCAAATCTAACAGGTGCCGGTCTGGGTATAAAGAGTGCCAACACACGTAATTTTGAAGCCGGATTTGTAACAAACGATTTGAAAATTATAGAGTCAATTATGAACCAGTTTGATGAGGTATGGCTGGGAAAGTATTGTAAAGACTGTAAGCGAAAGGAGTACTGTCAGGATCCGATTATCTGATCAAGGCTACCCCCTCAATGAATGCAGATAAACAGATCCGCTTCCTGATGAGCAAAAAAGATTTCTCAGTAAGTGAAACAGGACAATTTTCAGAAATACACGCCTTGAAAGTGCAAACTAATATATACCGTTGTGCCCTTATGCAGGATTAGTAAAAAATCTTACTTTAAATAGTAATATGTACCAATATTTGGTATATTTGAAGAAAAATAATCAAAATGGATAGGAATACTTCGATTTCAATCGGAAATTACTTTTATAGATTCATTAAAAGTAAAATATCTGAAGGAAGATACAAGAATGCCAGTGAGGTTATACGTGCTGGATTACGTTTGCTTGAAGAGGAGGAAAATAAATTGGCTGCACTTAAAGAAGCAATCCGGGATGGAACTGATAGCGGGATTGCAACAGAATTTGATCCAAAGTTGCACCTCAAAGAACTCAAAGCAAACAGAAAATTGAATGCCTGAGTATCAAATAGCCCCTCATACGGATGAACGAAGAGGCAATTTTAAAACAAACTGAAGAACACATTAAGAGTAAATTTACCGGTGAAGGTTCCGGCCATGACTGGTGGCATATTTATCGTGTCAGGAAAATTGCAGTTCATATCGGGACCCTTGAAAATGCAGATTTATTTGTAGTTCAGCTTGCAGCATTATTGCATGACATTTCTGACTGGAAATTCAACGACGGAGATTTTGATGCCGGTCCGAAAATCGCAAGAGAATGGCTTGAAAAATTACAGGTAGATGAAAAAATCATTTCTCATGTCAGCGAAATCATCAAAGGAGTTTCTTTCAAGGGGGCAGGGGTAAAAAAAACAACCCTCACCAGGGAGGGGATGGTCGTTCAGGATGCTGACAGACTGGATGCTATTGGCGCTATCGGAATAGCCAGAACCTTCGCCTATGGAGGACACAAGCACAATGAAATATTCAATCCTGAAATCAAACCGGAATGGCATGGTTCGTTTGTGGAATACAAAAATGGAACTGGTCCTGTAATAAACCATTTTTATGAAAAGTTGCTTCTTCTCAAAGATCTTATGAATACTGAAACTGCACGAAAAATTGCCCTGGAACGACACAGGTATATGGAACAATTCCTGGAGAGATTCTTCAGAGAATGGGATGGGATAGAATAACGGCTCATCGGATAATTGAAGTGCAATATACTATGACTACTCAGACACCAATATTTTTCAGGGATCAGAATGAATTCAGAAAATGGCTGGAGAAAAACCATAAAACCAGTTCTGAATTATTTATTTTAATTTTAATGGCTAAAACCGTATTGATATAATGAAAATTAATATTTACCAGGTAGATGCATTTACCGACAGGTTATTTTCCGGGAATCCTGCAGCAGTCTGTATTACAGATACCCATCTAAGTGAAGAATTAATGCAATCAATTGCATTTGAGAATAATCTGGCAGAAACTTCATTTGTTGTACCGGCGGGTAAGGATTTTGAAATAAGGTGGTTCACTCCGAAAACAGAAGTCGATTTATGCGGACATGCAACATTAGCATCAGCATTTGTAATATTCAATTTACTCGATTATCCTGGTACTGTTATCAGATTTCATTCACGCGTAAGCGGACTGTTATCCGTGGAAAAAACAGAAGACATGTTGTTTCTTGATTTTCCGACTGATAAGCTGGAAAGGATGCCTGAAGGCCGGAACAAAATGATAGAAAAATGTATTGGAATCAGGCCCCTTGAGTTATATAAAGGAAAGTCAGACTATTTAGCTTTGATTGAAAATGAAAGATCCTTAAAGGCTCTTCAACCCGGTCTGAAAAATATATCTGAATTGGATTCAAGAGGGTTGATAGTTACAGCAAAGGGTGACACTGTGGATTTTGTATCGCGCTTTTTTGCTCCTCAGCTGGGAGTAAATGAAGACCCGGTGACAGGTTCTGCACATACATCCTTAACACCCTTTTGGTCAGAAAGACTGGGCAAGAACAGACTGATTGCAAATCAGCTGTCAGAGAGGGGAGGACAGCTTATATGTGAATTCAGAAATGACAGATGCAGGATTGGCGGGAAAGCCCGTTTATATTTAACAGGAGAAATTTATCTTAGTACTTAATGGATAAAAATTTTTTCGAAGGTCAGACTTTCAGTAATTTAAAGAAACCTGACCCAGGAGCATATGATAGCTGCAGATTTAATAATTGTGATTTCTCGGGTGCAGATCTGTCTGAAATGAAATTTCTGGATTGTGAATTCAGCGGATGTAATTTTGGCCTTGCCAAACTTACCGGGACGTCATTCCGGGATACCAGATTCCTTAATTGCAAATTGCTCGGATTGCATTTCGAAGATTGCGATAATTTAATTATTTCCTTCGGATATGATGGCTGTACGCTTGACCTCTCCTCATTCTGCAAACTAAAGCTTAAAAAGACAAAATTCAAAAATTCGAAAATCATTGAGGTTGATTTTACAGATTCTGATTTGAGTAATTCAATATTCGATAATTGTGATCTGCAAAGAACAACTTTCAGAAACACTAATCTTGAAAATGCAGACTTCAGAACATCATTTAATTATTCAATTGATCCCGAAGTAAACAATATCAGGAAAGCAAAATTCTCCCTTCTTTCGGTCTCCGGGCTGCTTGACAAATATGACATCGAAATTGAAAAATAGGATCATAATAAGACCATAAAAAAATAAGATACAATAAATTCAATCTGATAAAAAGCATAAGTATTTTAAATCACTAAGATAATGAGACGTGACCTGCAGGAAATAAAAGACAAATCAATAATTGATAAAATATTATCAACTTCAGAGATATGCCGCCTGGGCTTCATTGACAGTGACAGAGCTTACATTCTGCCATTTAATTACGGGTATCAGGACGGGTTTATTTATATCCACTGTGCCAGAGAGGGGAAAAAGATTGATCTTATAAAGAAAAATAATCTGGTTTGCATTGAGATTGAGCACATAGCCAGGATTGAAAAATATGATAAAGCCTGTAAATGGGCAACTACATATCGCTCGGTAATCGGGTATGGAAAAGTTAAAATAATAACGGATTATGAGCAGAAAAGAGCTGGTTTAGATGTGATAATGAAGCACAATGGAGCTAATTCTTCTCATGATCTTAATTACGAAAAAAGCAAGGTCGACCAGATTTTAATTCTGAAAATTGAAATTACAGAGCTTACCGGCAAACAATCAGGTAACTGGAATGAAAATGAAGCTCTGTAATCTGTGAACTATGCAATTTAAAAAGCAGGACTTATTCCTTTTCACTTGAGGCAAGTATACTTAAAATTAAAAATACCCTGCAATAACACGGGTACCTGCTTTAATTATGGAAGATAATAATCTGAAAAAGTCAGCAAAGAATTCAAAACGATACCAATTTATTGCGGAACATCGTGGGGGTCCGCTTTCAAAGGAGAATCATCGTAAGTTAATCAGGTGGGCAAGAGAATGCTCAGAACATGTTTTGTATCTTATCGGGGAGGACATCGACAAAAGATTATTATACGCTTTGGATGTTGCCAGACAATGGGAGAATGATGCTATCCTGACCGGTATTGCAATGAAAGCTTCGCTGGGGGCACATGCTGTTGCAAGAGAAGCAGGAGATCCAGTTTATAAGGCTATAGCGCGTTCTGTAGGACAGGCTGTTGCAACTGCACACATGGCAGACCATTCTCCTGGAGGAGCATTTTATGCACTTAAGGCTGTGAAGCTCGCGAAGAAGGATATTGAGAAAGAAAGAGAATGGCAGATTCAAAAATTAAACGAATTGCCATCAGAATTGATAGAAATTATTCAGAATATGTGGATAAATAAAGAATTGGATAAAAGGATTTAAGAATTATAAACCGGGCTGGATTATAATTACAAAACGGGGGATCTCATAACATTTGAAATTACCAGAATCTGAACAGAGAAACATCTTAATTGTTTAATTAAGGTGTGATTACTATTATCTTAATCTCTGTTAAGTCAAACATGAAAACAATAAAGGAATTATCCCCGGAAAAACGGGAAGACCTGCTCGGTATATTGAAAGCCCGTTTTGAGAAAAACATGAATCGCCATAAAGGACTTGCATGGTCTGATGTTCAGTTAAAGCTGGAAGCTGACTCCGGAAAACTATTGTTATTATATGAAATGGAAAGAACAGGCGGAGAACCGGATGTTGTTGGCTTTGATAATGAAAGGGGTGAATACATTTTTTATGATTGTTCACCGGAAAGTCCGGAAGGCAGAAGAAATGTATGTTACGACCGCAAGGGACTGGAATCGAGGAAGGAACATAAACCGGAAAATAATGCAATTGATATGGCTGCTGCCATGGGCATTGAACTCCTTACGGAGCAACAATACCGCGATTTGCAGAAGCTTGGGGCCTTTGATACAAAAACATCGAGCTGGGTAAAGACACCGGATAAGATCAGAAAACTCGGCGGAGCACTCTTTTGCGATCGTCGCTATGATCATGTATTCGTATATCACAATGGTGCAGGATCTTACTATGGCGTCAGAGGATTCCGCGGTTCAATATCGGTATGAGTCCAAAATTTGAAGCAGGGTTAATTGCCAAATGGTATAATTTTTGTTGCATTAGATTGTATCCGATTGTTATCTAACCCAACTTACTACCAATGAAAAAAGCCGGTTTTTATCTGATTACCCTGCTGTTTGCGGGATTCTCATCCTGCGATAAGGATAATACACATATAGATTTCTCCGGACGTGATCTTATCAGCCGGATTTTGATTGAGGGGGAGGTTCATAAGGAATTCACATATAATAGTTCATTTCTCCTTAATGAAGAAAAATCAAAATTTTTCTATACAAAACATACCTACAGCAATGATGGCCATCTGAAAGAAAGTGAATTTTATCTGGATCCCGGAATATTCAGCAGCAGTTCTTATGTCGTGGAGCAAACCATGAGCAGAAAAGAGTGGGTTAATCCGGGTAACTCAGAAAAAAGCCTTACCCAGAAATTTGATTATGATGAAGAGGGAAATCTTGCCAGGAAAACATATATCAGACCATCTGCAGATAATACTGAATATTCTGTTTTTACATGGGAAGACGGAAGGATAATAAAAGAGACGATGTATTACGATAACAAAGTTTCGGGTTATATGGATTATCAATATGATGCAGCCGGTAACATGATAAAGAAGGATAAATATCGTAATCTGGAAGATGGTTCAGTTGAGCATAGTACCACCACCGAATATGAATTCGATAATATGAAAAATCCGTTCCGGGCATTCCGGCAATTACTAACCCCGGGTGTTAATACAAATACAAATAATATAACAAAAGAAACCTATACAATTCATTTTGAGGTCGATGCGTTCATAGAGAAAGTTCAGGTAACCGAAAACTCATACCAGTATAACAGAAGGGGCTATCCGGTAAGGGTAAACGGGGAAGCTGAATATATTTATAATTGACAGGATCTGTCAAACCGGGTTATGAGATGAACCCTGATTAATCCTTTTTATTTCATTCAGTAAATTCTTATACTTGTCCTTTAAGGGTAAGATACCAAACCATAATTCAGACTTATGAAAGAAAGAACGGCCGGCATTGTCGGATCAACAGGATTGATCGGAGGTAAATTGCTGGAATTACTTATCAATGATGCTTATTTCAACGAGATTCGCCTGATTGTCAGGAGTCCTGTTGAATCCGATAATAAGGCAGTAAGTGTTAAGGTAATCGATTTTTCCGATAATGAATCTTATAAATCAGCAATTAACGGGTGTGATGCTGTTTTTTGTGCTGTAGGCACAACTCAGAAGAAAGTAAAGGGTGATCAGGTTTCTTACTATAAGGTTGATTATGATATTCCGGTTAATGCTGCACAATTCTGTGAGGAGACGGGATGCCCTGTTTTTTTACTTGTATCATCAGTGGGGGCTGACAGCAGAAGCAAAAACTTCTATTTAAAACTGAAAGGGGAGGTGGAAGAAAAGATTCAGGGAATGAAAATAGCGTCGGTATCAGTATTTCGTCCCTCAATGCTTCTGGGCAAACGCAGAGAATTCCGTTTTGGTGAAGAGGTTGCGAAAGCGATTTCAGCCCCACTCACTTTTCTTTTGCCTCCAAAATACAAGCCTGTTAAAGCGGAAAATGTTGCCAGGGCAATGATAGCAGCCTCCAGGAAGGCAATCCCGGGTTTTAATGTTTATCATTATGAGGAAATGGAAAACATTATTAAAGCTTCTGTTTAATAGTCCGTCTGAATAGTGAAATTTTACAAATCTGCAGATGAATAATTTTTTGAAACTAAACACTCGAATAATAGTTACATTAACAGTCTGGTCAATTGCGTATTGTAGCCAGGGCCAGAGCGCAAAAACAGAAACACCCGAATACGATATTGCTGCTTATGTGTGGCCATCCTACCATCCCGATGACAGAGCCAGGATCTTCTGGCCCGATGGGATAGGAGAGTGGCAGACAGTAATGAGTAATGAAGCGAAATTCAAGGGGCATGAGCAGCCGCGATACCCTTTATGGGGTTATATCAACGAAGCAGACCCCTATGTTGCCGAAATGGAAATTAATGCAGCCGCTGACCACGGTGTTAATGTATTTATATTCGACTGGTACTGGTACGATGGGATGCCTTTCCTGGAAGGTCAGTTAAACAACGGTTATATGAAAGCCCGAAACAATGACAGGGTAAAGTTCTACCTTATGTGGGCAAATCATGACGTTGATCTGACCTGGGATAAACGCAATGCCGGAAAACCAAATGGTGCACTTATCTGGGAAGGAAGCGTAAGCAGGGAAGAATTTGAAAAGATCTGCCGCAGGATTATTGACAGTTATTTTTCACATTCATCTTATTATAAAATAGATGGGAAGCCTGTTTTTATGATATATGATATTGATAACCTGATTCAGGGATTGGGTGGGGTTGAAAAAACAAAGGAGGCACTTGAATGGTTTCGTAAGGAAACTGTTAAATCCGGATTCAAAGGTCTTGATTTACAATTAACATTAAGGGGAAGAAATTATTCCGTTACAGGACCGTCTGGTGAAAAAACGGGCACGCAGGAACAAATAATTGACCGGTTGGGTTTTGATGGACTTACTCATTATCAGTTTGTACATTTTGTAAATATTGACAGGGATTATCCTGAAATAATGGAAGACGTAAAAAAAGAGTTTAATGTTTTGGATAAAGAATACAAAATACCTTATTATCCCCATATCTCAGTAGGTTGGGATAATAATCCGCGTTTTGAAATGTTCAGGTCTGGAATAGTTAAAAACAATACACCCGGAAATTTTGAGAAAGCCTTACGGGAAGCGAAGTACTATGTCGATACCCATCCTGACCAGGCTCCTTTGATCACAATTAACAGCTGGAATGAATGGACTGAGACAAGTTATCTGATGCCGGATAATATTTACGGATATGGTTATCTTGAGGCAATAAGGAAAGTATTCGGAAAATAAAATGGCATTCCACCATTTGCGATAATGTTATGTCTGCGGATTTATACATAGACTCCCGCAGTCGTAAATTTTAATGTGGTTTGAATTGAAACAAAACTGAAAAGATATGCTCGCCGGATATGGTAATTCTCTGTTATTATTGAAACGTCCTGACTTCTTCAGAAAGATATTCCAACAGTGAGGTACAAATTCTCACTATCTGGATTAAAAATGACCTGGCCGTTCAATTGAAAGGAAAATTTCTCTGTTACCTCAATGATCTCTTCAGTTCCCAGACCAAGATTACATAAATTAAACTTTCCGTTTGTAGTCAGCCACCCGTTTCCAGCACCTGCAAACAGATTGAACCTGCTGAACTCATAAGCGATCTGGAAATAAATATCACGGCCTGCTGATCCTGCTCCTCCAGCCTCATTCAGGATATAATTTGCACTGAGGCCAAGGCCACCGGTTGAATAATTACAGTTAATTTCAAAAGCATGGCTGCCATTTATTGAAGAGGTATTAAAAAATGGAAGCCCGGGATAATAATAGTCAGTCAAACCAAGACTCAGACCGAAAGGGAAAGAATATGATATGTAAGGATCAGCTTCTGAATAACCATTAAAATCAGCAGAGCCCCAGATACCTATTGCCAGGCCTCCGGCTGTAAACTCCAGGTCAGGCTGAAAATGGGGACCCTGGCCGTAACTTGTACCTCTCCATACATAGGTTGAATAGAAATCAAGACCAGGGTTGAAATCATACTTTTTAGTCTCAGTCTGTCCTTCTGACTCTCCTGTGGTTGTCAAAAATAAAATAATTATCAGGCTTGGGATAAATATTTTTTTCTTCATATTTCAATTATTTGGGGTATGACGTCGTAAAAATATAGATATTTCAGGAATAACCCTTCTTTTATTGGGTATATTATTAGAAAATATATAATATTTTATGAAAGTGGTATTAAATATATGGGGTATTCTTGATTTATTACCAATAATCTTTGCTTCAGAATGTATATATTCCAGCTGTTAGTATAAAAACCTTAAAAATATGGAAAACCGGATAACTGTCATGTCATTTTCCTTTACACATGAAGCTCACATTGTTAAAGGATTTCTCGAATCTGAAGGTATTGAAACCGAACTGAAGGATGAGATGGCAGCCCAGCTTCAGGAGCTTGCTGTTGCAGTGGGAGGAGTAAAGGTCCTTGTTAAGGAATCGGATTATGAGAAAAGCATTAAGCTTCTCAGGGAAGGTGGCTTTTTAAAAGGAGATAGTAATGAAGAGGTCATCAAAGTGGAAACAGTAGCTGAAAGTAAAGGGATGAACAGAAAACTGTGCCCCTTCTGTGGTTCCGACAATATATCCGCTCAAAAGAAGCCAAACATATTTTCAGTAGTTATATCTTCAATACTTGGATTGTTCTTTACCGCTGCAATCTTCCCTTCATACAATTCATCTTTTAAATGCTTTAACTGCGAAAAGGAATGGAGGTATAAAAAGAATAGAGATAAAGATTAACCGGAGGGTGACTAATATAAAAAATTGTAATCTGTTCAAAGGGAAAGAGTAATTTTACAGGGAATAAAAACTATGTTTACATGAAGAGATTATTTTTATCAGGATTATTAGCTTTTATTATGTTAAATATTTGTGCGTCAATTCCTAAGGGAGCGACTCCCGTGAAACCTTTTGATAAGGGCAGGTACCTTGGCAAATGGTATGAAATTGCCCGTTTTGATTTCCGCTTTGAAAGAAATCTTAATAATGTCACGGCAGAGTATTCACTCAACGATAACGGTACAATTAAGGTAGTGAACCGTGGTTACAATTACGTTGAGAAGAAGTGGACTGAAGCTGTCGGCAAGGCAAAATTTGCAGGAGATACAAATGTGGGAATGCTTAAAGTATCATTTTTCGGACCTTTTTATGCAGCTTATAATGTTATTGCCCTTGATAAAGATTATAAATATGCCCTTGTATCAGGAGACAATCTAAAGTACCTCTGGATACTTGCACGTGAAAAATCAATTCCGGAAGATGTTAAAGATAAATATCTCGGAATAGCAGAAAAAATAGGTTTTGATATTTCCGCACTGATATGGGTCGAACACGATAATAAATGATAGGTGAACAAGGTCTTAATATGTTATCTACGTATTTTAATACGTCTTTTAATACGTATTAAAATACGTAGATTCCGGAATTTAAATTAATCAGTTATGCTTGAAATACCTGAATCAGCTACAGTCAGCCGGCAAGCCGGCAAAACACTTGTAAACAAAACCATCTCAGAGGTCTTTACTGCCACAAGTCCTCATAAATTCGCATTTTTCAGCGGTGATCCTGCCGGATATGGTAAACTACTAACAGGTAAACAAATAATTTCAACAAAAGGACATGGGATGTTCGTTGATCTTATCTGCAATGATAATACCTGCATCACGATCGGCGAGGGAATAAATATGCGATACCATGAGCCGGGCTCGGCAATTCCTGATAAATACCAGTTACTTATCGCATTTAAGGATAATGACTTCCTTTCTTTCAATGTTGCCATGTACGGAGGAATATGGGCATATAAAGGTGAATTCGATAATAAATATTACAAATTAAGCCTGAACAGCATATCGCCTCTGACAGATGAATTTGACGAAGTTTATTTTGATAGCATTCTTAAGAATACTTCGAAGGATCTTTCTGCCAAAGCACTTTTAGCAACGGAACAGAGGATACCCGGACTTGGGAACGGTGTTTTGCAGGATATCCTGTTCAATGCCGGAATTAATCCAAAGCGTAAGAAATCCACTTTAAACGATTCTGCAAAAACTGAATTGTACAGAAGCCTGAAGACAACCCTCAGAACAATGACTGAAAAGGGAGGCAGAGACACTGAAAAAGATCTGTCCGGTAATTTCGGAGGTTATAAAACATTGCTTTCAAAAAATACAGTAAATAATCCCTGTGTCATTTGTGGAAACAAGATTGTAAAAGAAGCTTATCTTGGTGGAGCAGTATACTATTGCCCCACCTGCCAGAAGCTGTAAAATTGTTGTTATCTTCATGGCGTTATATTTAATGTATAAGGAAATGAACATCAGTATTCCCGGGGGATTTTCCGGTACAGAATAATCTTTTACAAATTCATTTATTGGATATGATTAAAACTCAGAACATTTTTAAAAAATACAGGCAATACCTGATAGTCGTTCTGATTATTATCCTGGCAATATTTCTTCTCACAAACAAGCTGATATTATGGGGATTGATCGTTTTTGCTGCTGGTATGATCGTTTTCGGTATTCAGCAACTGATCAATCTGAATGTAAGGGTTTCACAGTTTCAGGGTAATATGGATGCCCTTGATGAGAAAAACGATGAATTGCTAAGGCAGAACCTTAAATTACTTGAAGAAAACAATTATTTAAAAGACAGGCATTTCCAGATCACTCAGATAAGAAGTATTCTTGAGCTTAACTTGTTTGAAATAGATACAAAATTCACACGATCAGTAAGTAAGCAGGAAGAGATCAATGGCAGGAATATTAAGTATTTCGGAAGTCTGGACGTTGCATTGACAGCGAAATACGGTATCGACTGTAAAGAACTCCGCTTCAGGTACGATGAGGATAATGATGTTTTATCGGTGGCAAACATAAATCCGAAATTCCTTTCTTTCGGTAACAGGAAGCTGGAGTGGGATTTTTTCGAAATTCTGGAACATAAAAATATTATCCCCCTTACAGGAAAGAGGTGGATGGCAAGTGATGATCTGCAGGACTATGCAGGCAAAATTAAGGAGGGATATCGTATTGAAACTGAAAAGTCCCTTGAGAGCGGACCTGAAGAATTTGCATGGATCCAGGAACCGATAAAAAATAATGTTGAAAGCCTGATTAAGATCTTATTTTCGGGACTATGCCGGAATATTGAAATAGTTGATAAATCCGACAGTTCATTTATTGAGATAGACAGACTGACATTAAAAGATATATCCGGGCAGAAGAAACTCAGCGAGTATATCAGGCGCTAGAGTATCTCTCGAAATCCCCTCTTGGGAGGGGTAGGGGTGGGTTTTTAAGGTTCAGGGCATATACCAAAGTACCGATA
>CAZWUB010000062.1:0-3370 GCA_964637415.1 uncultured Rikenellaceae bacterium | reverse complement strand
TGGGAGGGGTAGGGGTGGGTTTTTAAGGTTCAGGGCATATACCAAAGTACCGATATCAATTCAATCCAATGCGAATATTAACCTTTTTAGCTGCTATAATTCTACTTTTGGCAAGTTGCATCCATAGTAAGCCTGAAACCACTGATCCTGTTACGTCTGAAATGCTGGCTGAGGGTTTTATTGCTCCCCCGGATTCTGTTAAGCCGTGGGTGTACTGGTACTGGATCAGCGACAATAATTCAAAGGAAGGAATAACGAAGGACCTTGAGGCAATGGCCAGGACAGGGATCGGTGAAGCCCTCATAGGCAATATAGGTAATGAGGGCATGTCATACGGTGAACCTTCAACTCTGAGTGAGGAGTGGTGGAAGCTGATTGTCCATGCGGTAAGTGAAGGGAAAAGACTGGGTGTTGACATAGGTTTTTTCAATTCTCCCGGATGGAGCCAGTCGGGAGGCCCATGGGTAAATCCATCCGAATCAATGCGGCACCTTATAACAACTGAGATTCAGGTTGAAGGGGGAAGAGAGATTATTCATCATCTGCCCGGGCCGGAAGGTTTTTTTCAGGATGTTAAAGTACTTGCTTATCCGGTTCCTGAGAACGATGATCTGACTATTGCATCTCTTAATCCCGCGATTACAACAAGTCCTGACCTTGGAAATCATAATCTGCTTGCTGACGGCGATACTGGTACCATCTGTCTTTTTAAAAGGGCAGGTAACAGCAGTGAAATCACAGTGGATTTTAAAACGACCATACCCTTTACAGCCCGTACCCTCATCCTTTATCCGTCAGTAATACCTTTTGCTGCAGATATGGAGCTTCAGACGGAAGAAACTGGTAAATTTTTGACAATAAGAAAGTTCCGTTATGATCGAAGTAACAGGGCCCTGAATGTCGGTCCGATGCCATCGGGACCAGTTTCTATCAGTTTTCCGGAAGTTACTTCTACCAGTTTCAGGCTCATTATGAGCAATTTCAACCTTAGCAATTATCTTACAAACCGTGATAATATAGCCGCCAATGCCGGGCTCGCGGAAATAACAATAACATCGTCTCCGCGTATCGAAAGCTACATCGGGAAGCAACTTGGCAAAATGTGCCAGACGCCTTTCCCGTTGTGGGACGAATATTTGTGGAAATCAAGTCCTGAAACAAGGACATCTGCAATGATAACTGATCCGGATAATGTAAAAGATATAACCGGCAACCTGGATGGGGATACAATTAAGTGGGAAGCTCCTCCCGGCAAATGGCTGATAACCCGGATCTGCGCCGTACCAACCGGGACCAGGAATGCTGCGGCCGCCCCTCATGCAATGGGATGGGAGGTTGATAAGATGAATAAAGACCACCTGAAGAGCCATTTCAATGCATACGTAGGGGAACTCCTTAAAAGAATTCCTGAAAAAAACCGTTCTGCGCTGAAACATATTGTACTGGACAGCTATGAACAAGGTTCACAGAACTGGACTGATGGAATGCTTGAGGATTTTAAAGAGAGATTAGGGTATGATCCAGTTCCATGGTTACCTGTTCTGACAGGACGGATAGTCGGTTCTGCAGATCAGTCCGACAGATTTCTTTGGGACCTCAGGAGGCTTGTTGCAGACAGAATTGCTTATGATTATGTTGGAGGATTCCGGGAACTCTGTCAGGAGCAGGGACTAAGGATATGGCTTGAAAATTACGGACACTGGGGATTCCCTTCAGAATTCCTTATGTATGGAGGTCAGAGCCATGATGTTGCAGGAGAATTCTGGAATGAAGGCAACCTGGGAAATATTGAATGCAGGGCAGCTTCATCTGCAGCACATATCTATGGCAAAAGATCAGTATCAGCCGAATCTTATACTTCTGCCGGGATGGCTTACCAGCGTTATCCTGCCATGCTTAAGAAACGGGGTGACTGGAGCTATACCGAAGGAATTAACCAGGTCATACTTCACCTTTATATACATCAGCCTTATGAAGATAAAACACCGGGCATAAATGCATGGTTCGGGACTGAATTCAACAGGAAGAATACCTGGTTTGAGCAATCGAAATACTGGATGGATTACCAGAGGCGATGCATGTTCATGCTAAGAAGAGGATTGCCTGTAAATGATGTCTGCTATTTCATCGGGGAGGATGTGCCCAAAATGACAGGAGCAAGGATTCCTGAACTTCCTGATGGATATTCATTCGATTATATTAATGCAGAAGTCATTATAAACAGATTATCGGTAAAAAACGGAAAACTTGTACTTCCTGACGGGATGAGTTATGAACTGATGGTTCTCCCGCCTTTGGATAATATGCGACCCGAAGTGCTGAGCAGGATCAGAGACCTTGTTTCTCAGGGAGCATCTGTTTATGGTCCGCCTCCGGAAAAATCCCCGGGTCTTCAGAATTTTCCGCAGGCGGATAAAGATATTGTAGCACTGGCCTCTGAATTATGGGGTGATACTGAAGGAAGCGGATCGGAAAAAGGCAAATCCTTAAACGGTAATGTTTTTAACGGAATTGACCTTCAGTCAGCTTTAAATAAGCTGGAAGTTCTCCCCGATGTGTCATTTAAAGGTGCCGTGCCGGTCCTTTGGATCCACCGGCAGCTGGGTGATATTGATATTTACTTCCTTACTAACCAGAGCGACACTGTGGCAAATTTTAGTGCTGCTTTCAGGACTGTTGGTAAACAACCAGAGCTTTGGGATGCTGTTAATGGGAGGATAAGAGACCTTCATGCCTTCACATCTGATACCAGGACTACATCAGTACCCCTTAAGCTTGAGGCCAATGAAAGTGCTTTTATAGTTTTCAGAAAAAAAGGGGTTACTGCTTCGGGTACAGCTGAAATTAACTTTCCGGAACCTGAGTTAGTGGCAAATATTAATACTCCCTGGGAGGTTAGTTTTGATAATGCAATGAGGGGTCCGGCCGAAGTGTTAAAGTTGACTCTTCCCGGGGACTGGTCACAGAGTACTGATGAAAGGGTTAAATATTACTCCGGTACGGCTGTTTACAGGAATTCTTTCAGATCCGGGACTCCGGAGCCGGGTGAGACAATCTGTCTGAATCTGGGAAGGGTAGGGGTCATGGCGGAAGTTAGGATCAACGGACAGTTGGCCGGAGGTGTCTGGAGTTCACCCTGGAGAGTTGATATTACGAAATTGATAAGGAATGGCGGGAACGAAGTTGAGATCAGTGTTGTCAATAACTGGGTGAACAGGCTTATAGGCGACAGCAGGCTGCCTGAAAAAGAAAGAAAGACCTGGATCAATGTGAATGAGATCAGGTCTGGCGACGCATTGCAGCCGTCGGGGTTGCTGGGGGAGGTTACTGTGACGAGGGTGAGGTAGTGAATCGCGACGGGTTGCTTCGT
>CAZWUB010000061.1:15431-19823 GCA_964637415.1 uncultured Rikenellaceae bacterium | reverse complement strand
AAATACAGGTCGCTCCCCGCTTAAGGCGGGGCAAGCTCTACGGAGCTAAATTAATGGAGGAAACTCATTTCTACAAACAGTTCATCCCTATGGAGTTTGACTTTTTAAAGTCCCATTAGGGACGACCTGTTTGTAGAAATTAAGCATAAACAAAAATGTAAGCCCCATCGGGCGGCCTGTATTTAATGTCATTAATATCAATAATTAATTTCTCAATCAACAAATTTAGTCATACACTAATAAAAAAATATTTAAGGATTTTAAAATAAAATACGTATTAAAATACGTATTAAAATACGTATTATAATACGTAGATGTCAATTTCATTTGTTTAGTGTGGTATATATTACCTGCCATTTTCGGCTTCTTCTTCATCATCTTCATCAGAGCCAACAGCTCCGGCATATCTGGCAGGGTAGGGGGCATTACCTTTTGCTGAATGCCACAGTATCCTGTTAAGGAGATCATCATAGCCCGAATCAACCCTGTCAAAAACAGGCAGCATGCTCTTTTTTGCAAAATGCAGATCTCTTCCTGAAAGTGAGGACAGAGGCTTGTTCATTTCGTCAAGCGGGATGATGTTAGGAACTGAATTATAAGGAGTAAGATCTGCCTGGCTTGTAAAACAATCCATCATCGGATTGGCAATGGCATCCTGGATGTTCATCGGAGGCATGCCAAGTATTTGCTCGATAGTCCTGACCATCGAAGGCTGAGTGTAATGAGTGCTTATTGTTCTTTTAAGCCTTGAAAAAGGACTGATTACAAGGGCAGCAGTCCTGTAAGCGGAAACATGGTCCCAACCACCCTGGGAGTCATCCTCCACAACCATAATAACAGTATTTTCCCAGAACCTGCTTTTCGATACAGCTTCGACAATTCGTCCAAGCGCCAGATCGTTATCTGCAACAAAAGCACGTGGCGTGGGGTACCCGGGTCTTGTCCCGGCAGTGTGATCATTCGGCAGAGCCATTATCATAAGTTCCGGCAGCTGATCGCCTTCCATGGCCTCAAACTTCTTAAGTTCTTTTATAAAATCGTCGGCTCTCATCTGATCGCTGAAAACATGAGGTCCATAGGAAGGGAACGTTGGACTGAGGATTGCCCTGACCGGTTCTATAGTTGTACGGTTTTCAAAATCGACCTTTTCACCATTTAAATATTTCCTGTAAACATCTGTCCAGGTTACATCCGGACTGTTAAAAAAAGGCGATGCTGCCTCTCCATATATTCTTACAGTTTTTCCATGCTTTAGTCCATTATCCCATATAAATCCCGTGGGAGCATAAACAAGTGCATCTTCCTGGACGTGCGGATAACTTCTGAACCAGGCATACATGTTCTTTTCAATATAATCAGTCACAATTGATGCATCAGTCCATTGATGACCTTCTGCAGAGCACTTGCCCGATACGTGGAAATTGTCTAGCAGCAGGAATTCCCTGCAGAGCTTATGTGTATTTGGTGTAACCTCTTCTCCGTAGGTACATAGAGACGGATCACCTTTGCCCTCTTTCATATCGCCAAGAAGCTGGTCATATGTCCTGTTTTCTTTAATAATATAAAGGACATGTTTGAATACAGAAGGCTCACCTATTCTGTCGGGAACAGGTTTCGGTTTCTGATCAGGTCTTGGTTCTTCCCTTGCAAGGACTGCCCTCGAAAGGTCATTCACAGCAATGACTGTATCAGTATAAGCTTTGAGATCATGTTTTCCTGGAACAGGAAATACTGATACCGAGGCCATCATATGGTGGGAATTGTATATCAGATTATCACCGTCGGGATTTTTAAGCCCGATATGTATCCCGTTACCTTCTATATTTCCAACATACATCATACCTGTTGAAGTGATACAAATAGGTGAAGGATAAGCTCCTGTGGGTATGAATCCGGTAACTGTGCTGTTTTTTAACCGGCTTTTTCTCGCTGCCTTTTTGCCAAGTGCAACAACTGCCAGTGCATTGTCCATTCCGTTTGCAACATAGAGTGTATGCTGGTCATGTGAAAGTCCCAGGCCGTTCGGTGAATCGCCGAAATATGGATTTATTTCAGGTTGAAGCCTGACATTTATAGTTTCCGTAACCCTGTCAGTTACAGTGTTTATAACAGAAACATTGTCACTGTTTGAGTTGGTTACATAAATATATCTGCCTTTTGCATCACTTATTATCTCATTGGGATGAAGGCCTGTAATTATATCTTTGATCACAAGACCGGTTGCAGGATCGATCACAGCGACACTTCCTTCCCTTGTTGCACCTCCGGCATTATTATCAACCCTGGCCAGACCCCAGGGAACACCCGCAACATCTTTATCATTTTCCTCAGGGTACCTGCCGGCCCAGTTTGTAACATAAAGCTTCCCGGCTGCCTGTGCAATGCCATAAGGTGCAACACCCGGATATGCAATCCAGATTGTATCTCCGGTGGCCAGATCCTGTTTGACCACTTTATTATTTCCGTTGAGTACCACATAAATGTATTTCCTACCTGCTTCCTTTGTAATAAGGACCTCATTGGTCAGGGCAAGTTCAGCACCCAGGTCAGGTTTATAGGTGAAAAGGCGATTGAATCCGGCCATCACCCCATTCCAGAATGCCGATACTACAAATGATCTGTTATTGCTACCGATGGCGCTCCACCAGACTCTGGGACTGCCTTCGTCGATATCCCATAAAATTCCAGAGTAGGTGTTACGTCCTCCCCTCAGATCGGGACTGAGGTCATTGTAAAGTGTATATTTTATTGTATTGTCTGCAGTACTTATGAAGACAATGCTGAATCTTTCCTCCACTGCCAGCCATTTACCGTCAGGGGAAAGTGACATATCCATCACGTGATTCTCCCGTGCTTCATTGCCAAAGACTATCTGCTGACCTGCAGGCTGGACAAGCCTGTTATAGGGAAGCAAAAACTGCCGTTCATTTGTTGTTGTTCCGGGAGCAACTGCAACCTGGGGATATCCAGCTGAACAGACCAGTAACAGGAAAAAAACAGATATATATCTCATAACTTCCAGATTTATAATTAACTGTAATCCTTTGTGTTACTTAGTGATAGTTACACGAAGGTTTCACAAAGGATATGAATTATTCAAGTTAAAGATAGCAAAAAAAAGAGACTGAATTTCAGGTTCAGTCTCCATATTCTTTTTAGAATGGCAGATCGCTCAGATCGTCAATGTCAGGCGGCATATCCTCCAGTTTGGGTTGAGGAGCTGCTCCCTGGTTATTTGCAACTGATGAGATGCGCTCAATCTTCCAGGCATCGAGATTTGTAAAATAGTTGACTTTCCCTTCGCGTTCCCACCTGTTCCCTTTTATGTTGAAGGTGACCTTGACCTCTTCATTCATGAAGGACTCATTGATAAGTTCACATTTGTCCTGCAGAAGCTGAAATTTAATATAATCGATGAAAAGAGCGGTTCCCCCGGTCTCCTTCCTTTCGATCACAAATTCGCGTTTGCGGAATTTATCGCTTACCTGATTAACAGGTAAAATCTCGATAACTTTACCGCTTATTTCAAATGCCATCCTGGTAAGTTCTTTTTAAGGGATTAAATCTTAATTAATTTAAAATCTCAAGTAGCTCTACTTCAAATATAAGAGCTGAAAATGGTTTGATCATTTCACCTGCCCCATTGGCACCATAAGCGATACTCTCCGGAAGATAGATCTTGAATTTTGATCCGACGGGCATAAGCTGTAATGCCTCTGTCCAGCCTGGGATCACACCCGAGACCATGAACTCTGCAGGTTCGCCTCTTTTAACCGATGAATCAAATTCTGTCCCGTCGATAAGAGTTCCCGTATAGTGGACTTTTACTTCATTTTCGGGGGTTGGTTTGGGACCAGTTCCCATCTTTATAACTTCATACTGTAATCCGCTCGGAGTAACAATGACTCCCGTTTTTTCTTTGTTTTTTGCAAGGAATGCCTCATTCTCAGCAATATAAACTTTATAAGTTTCCTTGTTGACTTCTGCTTGTTTTGCCATCATTTCAGTTTCACGTTTGTTTAAAAACATCATTATATATCCTCTTGCAACCTCGTCTGACATTGCAGGGCTGCCTTTTTCACCATCCATCATTGCTTTTGCGACAATCATCGGATTGAGCTTAAGACTATCTGTGAGGAGGGCATTGTAATTTACTATACCAAAAGCATATGAGAGAGAATCTTCATTTGTTTTGATCTTTGAACTTTGAATGGATTTACCACATGACCCGAGCATTATGGCAATCAATAAAACTGGAACAAGTAATCCCCTGATTTTCATTTTAAATATTTTTTAATTAAAGTTTGCGCAAAGATAACACTTTGGGCTTTGCAAAAAAGTGTTGAAAATTTTTTTTCAGATTTTTATTGCCCGGATAATATGCCTCTTTCC
>CAZWUB010000061.1:0-15331 GCA_964637415.1 uncultured Rikenellaceae bacterium | reverse complement strand
TGGATCCGGTTGAAAATATCGTTTCCTCCTTCACCGGCAAAATTCCAGTGGTTAAGTGAATTGATCAGCTGTTCATCAAGAGGGTACTTCTCTATGGCAGTATAGAAAACCGGTCTGCGTTGTTCAAAGGCTTTTACTGAAGTTAGCAGGGCATTCAGTCCGGTCCCGAAACCCACCTCAAAAATGCATACCGGATCGGCATTGCAGAGGTCCAGCCCGTTCTTTATGAAAATGAATTCCGATTCCTGTACTGCACCATGCACTGAATGATAGTGCTCATTAAGCTCAGGTACAAAGATCGTGTGTGATCCGTCAGCGGTTGTTATGAGTTTATTCAATGTTCCAAAAATAAAAGTTTCCGGGGATTTAATTATTTAAGACTATTGTATTATTTTTATTACCTGATTTACGGAAAACAATAACAAACATAATAATAAATATTTATGACCATGAAGAACTTACATTCAAGAAGAAATTTCGTGAAACTGGCAGCTGCCGGAACGGCTGGTGCCTTTTTATTTTCGAACTATTCCTGCAGTAAAAAAATTCCGGGAATAGGTCTTCAGCTTTATACTATCCGCGATGCCATGACGGCAGATCCGGCAGGATCGCTGAAAAAAGTTGCTGAAATAGGTTATAAATACATGGAACTTGCGGGCTATGCCGATGGTAAGTTCTACGGATATGAACCGGTCGAGTTCAAAAAGCTTGTTAATGACCTCGGGATAGAAATTTTAAGCAGTCATACCCAGGTTGAAGCTGAAGGTATTACCCTTGAAAATGCTACAAAAATGGCTGAAGACCATGCAAAGCTTGGTGTTAAATACTGTATTCAGCCATGGGTTGTTGAAGAAGCCCGCACCTCAATTGCAAGCTATCAGAAGATGGCAGCCGACTGGAATAAGGTAGGAGAGATAATGAAGAAGCATGGGATAATGTTTGGCTATCACAATCATAATTTCGAGTTCGATACTGTTGAAGGTAAGATCCCGTATTTTGATGTTTTCATGGCAGAGCTTGACAAGAATCTTGTTACAATGGAGATCGATCTGTTCTGGACCACCAAGGCAGGACAGGATCCTGTTGAGATCATTAAAAAATATCCCGGAAGATTTGAATTATTCCATATGAAGGATATGTTCACCAGGGAGGCTCCTTTCTTTACAACAGTGGGAGTTCAGGATTTTGCTCCTGTCGGCGCCGGTGTTATCGATTTTAAAAGGATACTTGCTGTAAAGGATATTGCAGGAATGAAATATATGGTTGTAGAGCAGGATCTGAGCAGGGAAAACGCTCCATTTGCCGATATCCAGACGAGCCTTACGAATCTTCAGACAAAAATTCTCGTCTGATATACTTAGCAATCACTGATCACCTCTTTTTGCCCTGAGCTCTGTGCCCTGTGCTCTGTGCTCTGTACCCTCTGCCCTTACCAGTTTGAGTCGTACCAGGACCTTACGTCGGTAACAATCATACCGGCATTACGTGCAGCCTGGATGCCCAGTTCTGCATCTTCAAACACTTCGATGTGTCTGGGTTCAACATTCATTAATTCTGCACATTTAAGAAATGTTTCGGGATCGGGCTTGAATTCATTTACATCATTGGCAGTAACAATAATTTCGAAATACTTCCTGAGATCTGTGATCTCGAGGGTGCGCTCAACAGCTTTTCTGTGACCTCCTGTGCCAACAGCCATGGGCAGCCTGCCAAAATATTTTTTTACGATATCAGTAACCGGGGTAATTGGTTTTACAAGGTGCTGAAGCCTGAAAAATTCTTTCAGCTTCTCGTCCATGATCTCATCAATTGTTACACTGCCATTCAGACCACAGTCTGTTATTATTTCTTTTGCTATGATCCATCCGGGACTCCCGGTATGCTTACGAAGGAAGTTTGTATCTATATGTGCACCAAACTTTTCGCAGGCTTTCTTCCATCCCTGAAAATGATAGGGCATAGTATCGGCAAGTGTCCCGTCGAGATCAAATATCAGCCCTTTTACTCCTTGTTGAATATCGTATTGCATTGTTCCTAAACAAGGCGCAAAAATAATAAATAAAAATTAATTACCTGAAAGTTTGGATTATGCTTACACATGTTTGTAGAAGCCGGGAGTATCTCTAAAGAATCCCTCGATCTCTACGGTGCTTTTATTGATATCAATTTTCCTTATAATGATTTTTTCAATCTTCTGCCCTGTTTTAAGCGAGAGTTCCTTTAATAGTACATTCCTCATTTCCGGAACCAGAAGCTCAGGTTTGCCGAACACAATTGTTACCGGAGTAAGGGTGTCCTTCCTGAGAAATAATTCAAGAATAAGGGCCGAAATTAGTATTATTGAATTGACAACAACAGCTCCTATAATCGGCGGAGGAATATTAGCCTGGGAATTGATAACTGAAACTCCGATCACAACAAATATATATGTCATTTCCTTCGCACTGAAATTTACGGTGCGGAATCTGAGGATTGAAAATATTGCAAATAAACCGAGCGCCATTCCAAGCTGAATATTAACCGTTTGGAGCAATGCACATAGCAGAAAAATTATTATTCCCATAAGAAAAAAGGAAAATACATATTCCTTCTTTCCCGTGAACCGGAAATAAATTAATACAACAAGAATAAATATTACCAGAAGGTTAAAGGCAAACCTTAACATTATGCTTACCAAAGTATGTTCAGTTGCAAGTGATGAAAATGACATAAGTAATCAATTAATCGGATTAAAACTCCAGACAGTCTTTAAGTAGCTGGAAAACAATTGAATTTCGTTTATCAAAACTTTTATAGAAACCATCAAGATAAGTGATCATTTCTTTTTTTGATTTTGCATTAAGATAAGGGAAATCGTTAATTACTTTATAAATTTCTTCTTTTTTATCCTGAAATTCTTTCAAAGCTTCATTGAATTCAGCTTCCGATCTGCATACACCAAGGTATTTGCGTTCCCTGACCGACTCCAGACCAAGTCCTTCAAAGGGAATTGCATAATTCGTATTTACAAGACCCGAATAATCAAAATCATAAGGAATTATTATCCCCGATTCCAGTCCGCCGTAGTGTCCCTGGGCTATTGTAAGGGTATTGTGCCTTATCGGAACTGACCAGTCGGTGTTTCCTATCATGTAATTGAATATTGCCATCCTGTCCATAACCTGTCTGCGGATATGTTTCTGTGTAACGTGTGCTGAATCAATTTCCTTACTGTTTGTGCGTTTCTCAAGCGACTTAACAGGCTCTATCAGAAAGGCGAATTCCTTTATTGGCTTGCTTTCCTTGAAAGTGTTTATGTAATTGACTCTTATAAGCCTGACTCTGAAACCATATTCTGTCAGGACATTATACATTTTATATATCAGGAATTCTTTCAGAAGATATTCTTCACCCCCTGCACTGCAATGGGTTACCATTTTCATCTTGTCAATTTTGTTGAATTCCCCGCCGACGGAATCCTGCTTTTTAAAATTCAGCATGAGAGGCGGAAAATCGCAGATCGAAAGACGGGAGATGCCCCTGGGCCTGACTTTCAGTGTTTTAACAATGGAATCTGACGGGCTCGTATGATAGATCAGGGTTGCATCATAATACTGGCTTTCATCCTTCTTCCTTCTGTAATGGGTTATATCGAACTTAAGGGAGATTTCCAGAAGCTCGTCACTGTCAAAAAGTATTATATCTTCCCTTACTGTATCCGAAACAGCATATCTCATATTCAGGGAATCAAGCTGGCCGAAAGCTGTAATTGTGCTGATCCCTGACAGTAGAATAAGGAAAAGCAATGATTTTTTCATTCCTGTAAATTAATAAAGTGTTGCTGACCTGAAATTCACGACCGAATTTAATACAAATCAGGGACATAAAAAAATTTCTCTTAAAATAAGAAAGGCCGCTGATGAGGCGGCCTTTCACGAATGATCATAATGTTTACTTCTTATATTGAGCCAGGTAATCTTTCACCTGACGGTAAACATTCTCTCCTGTAAAACCGAGCTTTTCATCCAGAACTTTGTAAGGCGCGGAATATCCGAAAGTATTTACTCCCCATATTTTGCCCTTGTTGCCGACAAGGCCCTGAAGTGTTACAGATAATCCTGCAGTAAGTCCGAAGACCGGAATATCATCGGGAATTACTGACTTTCTGTATTCATCACTCTGTCCCCTGAATAATCCTTCAGAGGGAGCAGAAATGATCCTGATCCTGAGGCCGTCATTCTTAAGCAAAATGGCTCCTTCGGCCAGTGTTGATACCTCTGATCCGCTTGCAACAAGTATGATATCGGGTTTCCCGTCACAGTCAGAAACAATGTATGCTCCGTACGCTGACTTCAGCGCATCACTGTACCTGTTCCCTGTTGATGAAGGAAGATCTTTGATGTTCTGTCGTGATAAGATGAGTGCTGTAGGAGTTTTTATATTCTCAAGAGCCAGCTTCCAGGCAACGCTGGTTTCAATGGCGTCCGCAGGCCTTAAAACAAGCATGCTGTTCTCTCCGTGATGGTTTTTAATATGTTCCATGAGCCGTATCTGGGCTTCCTGTTCAACGGGCTGATGGGTTGGGCCATCTTCCCCTACACGAAAGGCATCATGCGTCCAGATATAGCGTACAGGTAATCTCATAAGACAGGCGAGGCGTACAGCCGGTTTCATATAGTCGGAGAAGACAAAGAAAGTACCGCACGCGGGTATAATACCTCCGTGAAGAGCCATTCCGTTCATCACAGCAGCCATTGTCAACTCCGATACTCCG
The DNA here is from genome assembly GCA_964637415.1 of uncultured Rikenellaceae bacterium. Lineage (GTDB taxonomy): Bacteria > Bacteroidota > Bacteroidia > Bacteroidales > VadinHA17 > LD21. Next base: position 10,578 of record CAZWUB010000061.1, on the reverse strand, counting down.
GCCTGCAGAAACGCCCCTGAAAAATCACCCTTTATGAAAGCTCTTGTATTTTTCAGAAATCCATCTGTCTTGTCGGAGTTTGAGAGATCGGCCGATGCGACTACCATATTTTCGACTTTTTTTGCCAGTACACTGAGTACGGCAGCCGATGCAGCCCTGGTAGCAGATCCTTCCTTTTGCTGAATGGCCTGGAAATCGATTTCAGGTATATTACCGGAATAGAATAACTGAAGTTTATTGTCCGCTTCACTGTTCTTTACTGCCCATTCAGCCTTCTTTTTCTTCCATTCTGCAGCCACACTGTGTTTTTCTTCAAGCACTTTATTATAGTATTCCCTGACTTCGGGGAAAATCCTGAACGGATCGGACGGATCACCACCAAGATTTGTGAGTGATTTTTCAAAAGAGCCTCCGGCCTCACCTACAGGCATACCATGTGTTGATGTTTTCCTTTCAAAACTTTTCCCTTCATTATCAACAAGCCCTTTCCCCATAACAGTCTTCCCGATTATTATTACAGGTTTGTCCTGGGATTTAACTGCTGAAGCGAGGGCTTTTCTGATCTGGTCCTGATCGTTTCCGTCAATTGTAATTGTTTCCCAGCCCCATGCAGAGTACTTTTTTGCTGTATCTTCAGATGTCACTGCCTTTGTTTCAGTGGACAGCTGTATGTCATTCGAATCATAGAACATAATGAGGTTGTTGAGACCAAGGTAACCTGCAAGCCTGCCTGCTCCCTGGGATATCTCTTCCTGGACACCTCCGTCGGAAATGAATGCAAAGGTCTTATGTTCGAAAAGATCACCAAATCTTGCAGCCAGAAACCTTTCAGCTATTGCAGCGCCTACGGCCATTGTATGTCCCTGGCCTAGAGGACCGGATGTGTTCTCCACACCTCGCATTATGTCAAGTTCAGGGTGACCCGGAGTGGGACTGCCCCATTGACGGAATGATTTCAGCTCATCAGGATTAAAGTGCCCGGTGAGGGTGAGAACTGAATATAGCATGGGTGACATATGTCCCGGATCAAGAAAAAACCTGTCGCGGTTTATCCATCCCGGATCAGCCGGATCAAAACTCAGAAATTCAGAAAAAAGGATGTGAATAAAATCGGCTCCTCCCATAGCCCCTCCCGGGTGCCCCGACCTGGCTTTCTCAACCATCGCCATTGAAAGAATCCTGATATTATCAGCTGCCAGTTTGTTGATATCAATACTCATAATAGATTTTTTACCATTAATAATTATAATGGCGGTAAAAATAGGATTTATTGTTTATAGAAAAAATAGAAAATATATGTAAAATCACGGTAATATTACTGTAGGGGCATTAAATTTAATGCCCCTACTACGGTAATATTCCGAATTATCATGGAAAGGGCGTTGCATGCTACGCCCATACCGCAAAATTACCAATTATCGTTGCCAGGGCATTAAATTTAATGACCCTACAGATATTTTCTGTCTTCTTCCGGAACCTCGAAATATTTATCGTAGGCTTTTACATCAGGCCCGGTACTTGCTTCAATCTTGTTGCCACGGATCTTGTAGGTGCATTTTTCACCCCCGATTCCCGAGAAGTAAATGTTGAATTCCTTTCCTTCTTCATCTTTCATCAGAATTCTGACAAGATGAAGGTACTTCATACTGTTCAGCTGAGCTCCGCAGATAGGACAGGTATAGATGTATTCCTCTCCCTCATTGATCTGAAATGTCGGATGAGTGGTATGAGTGTAGTTCCCGATCTCGGGATTCAGATAGACCAGTCCCCTCTGTGAACGGTTGCTGAGGTTTGTGGCAGTCAGGATAATCGAGGTCTTTACATTTAAGTTACCCCTGCATACTTTACAAAGATATTCTACAGCCATTTTATTCCTCCTGTCTGTTAATTTGGTTTATAATGTTATCTGAAATATCTCTTACAATATACGAAATATTTTCTCCGAAATGAATATTTTCAGGCTGAATCGCCAGAATAAATACAGGCATTTCAAAAAAATCCGGAAGCCTCCTGAGTGATATATTGTGGGTATTGAATGTAAGATCCTGTATTTGATTGATATTCAGTAACCTGAACTCACCTGGCGGAAGCTTCATATCAACACAGTCGATAAGTACCAGGATATCCGGGCCCAGTGAGTTGATTTTTCCGATATAGTTTTCTATTCCTGTCTCGACAGTGAGTGTTTTAATATTGTCATTGCTGATGATCCTGCTGCTGATATACACCCCTGCCCCGTCATCGCTTTTCAGAACATTTCCGATACCTGCAAAAAGTATTTTCCGGTTCTTATCTGCCAGGAGTTTGTTGAGTTCTTTAAACACCTTTATATAAGTATTTTACAAGGACTTGTCGGAGACAATTGGGGCATATTATGTTAAACATGTCTTTTCTTTTCAATTCATCCTTTATCTCCACATCAACATCCTGTCCTTCGGAAAGCTTCAGTTTCCGGTTAAGAACATTGAGGTTAAGTATCGATGAAAATGCTTTAGGACCAAGCTTCCTGTGCATATAAATCATATGTTCTTTGGTCGTAATAACAGCACCGCAGTTTTCGCAGATCAGCAGTTCTTTTTCCTGGTATTCGACAACTTTCTCTCTTTCAAATACTGCCATGTCGTAGATCTTATCCGACAGCTTTACACCTTTTCCGGTAATACAGTGTTCCTGGCACATTCCGCAGAATATACATTTTCCGTAATCCCTCCTTATAATCCTGATCTTTCTTTCTTTATCATCTGTAAATGTTATTGCAAGGGGAGGGCATACATTAGCGCATGTTTCGCATCCCACGCAGTTTTTATCATCGACTACTGGTTTTCCGCGGAATTTTTCAAAAGGAACATGAGGCACCGCAGGGAATTTTGAAGTGTAGGCCGGAGTAACAAGAGAGATAACAGCTTCTTTTAATTCTCTGAGCTTTGGATATTTCATTTTACAGCCTCCTTATAATCATCCTTTACAGTCTTATCAGATAATTTAGTCCCGAAATGATAGGCCCCCCTGATCAGGGCATGTGCAGCCACGGTAGAGCTGAAGAACAGAACAGGTATGGCTATAAGTGCTTTGGTTCCTGCATCACTTATCCCGAAATGAATTATCACCCCCAGAAGTATACTGCAGCAGCCAAGTGTAACACATTTTGTAGCCGACTGAAGCCTGTTGTATACATCCGGCAACCTGATCAGCCCTATGCATCCGAATGTGTTGAACAACACACCTATGGAAATGAAAATAATTGCAACCATGTTATTCATTTAATTTTTTACCGCTCAGATATTTTGCCAGTGTAAGAGTCCCCGTAAAGCTCAGAATGATCCATGCAATACCTATATCCAGAATAAATGATTTTTCAGTCAGGATTGAAATAATTGCACATATCCCTACAACAAGTATCCCGAAGATATCAATTCCTACCATCCTGTCAGGGATTGTCGGTCCCCTTATTATCCTGTAAAGGCAGACCGTACTAAGACCAATCTGGATATACAGGAGTATTGTTAAAATATCACTCATTCTGCAAATCTTTTAATATATTTTTCAAAATTACCGGTTATCTTTTTTGTATAAACTTCAGGATCCTCTGAGCTGACATAAATCCAGTGTATGTAAAAATCATCATCAATGATATCCACAGTAATTGTTCCCGGGGTCATTGTAATTGAATTGGCCAGGAGGGTTTTTGCTAATTCCGATTTCAGACTTGTCCTCACTTTTACAATACCAGGTTTTATCGGCATGGCAGGATGAAGTACTCTGTAGGCTACATCGAAATTCGCTTTTATGCAGGCCCAGGTAAAAAAGACAAGATAGACCAGCAGCCAGAACCACCTGACGGGCTGAAGAAACTTATAGACATTATGAAAATAATGCCTGGCGAAAATTGCAGAGGTTATTGCGGAGGCGACTGAGCCGGTGATTACATTGGATACTGTAATTCTGAAAGTTATCAGTAACCAGAAGGTCAGGGATAATATGAATACAGCTACATACCTCATATTCCTGTAATTTGTGAAGGATATTTTGACGGATCCATGAGTATATCCGTTGCCGGTATAAGGATTGTTTCCCTTATTCCGGGCAGCGCCAGAATGCTGAGAAGCAGACAGATAATACCTAATACTATCATGCTGAACAGCATAGGAAAGGGAACCTCTTTGATTTTTCTGTCATTTCTGTCGTCAGTTTTATTAAAGAATGCATAACGCTGAAATTTAAGAAATGAGGCCAGTGTGATGATACTAACGATCACGGCAAGCACTGCCAGCAGGTAATACTTTGCCATGATGGATGCTATGATTATTATAAGCTTGCTGAAGAATCCGTTAAACGGTGGTATTCCGGATATTGCCATCGATGCGGTAAAGGATGTTGCAGCAGTGACCGGCATATGCTTCGCCAGTCCCCCCATTTCATGGAGATCGCGGGTGCCTGTAGCATATTCAATTGCTCCAGCATTGAGGAAAAGCAATCCCTTAAACGCGGCATGGTTTATCAGGTGAAAGATCCCGCCGGCGATTGCAAGCGCAGCAACCTCATTTCTTATACCCTTTGATATCATCATCATCCCTATTCCGACAGAAAGGATAACATATCCCATCTGGCTTATGCTGTGATATGCCAGAAGCCGCTTTATATCCCACTGTCCTATTGCCAGGAAGACACCAATTACCATCGACAATGCACCCAGAGAGGTGATCAGTACCGACATCCCCTGGCTAATAGCGAACATATTGAAAAACAGCCTTATGATCACATAAATGCCGACAGCCTTGATAAGCACACCGGAAAGCATCGCGGAAATAGGGGAGGGAGCTGATGAATGTGCATCAGGAAGCCAGGCATGAAAAGGAATAATTGCAGCCTTCAGACCGAATCCGGATAAAAGCAGTATCTGTACCAGGAGATAGTATGATCTGTCGTATCCTGAGCTGAATACCACTCTTATATCGGCAATATTCAGCGTTTTGGCTTTCCAGTATATAAATCCTATTCCGAACAGTATAATAAAGGATGCAATGCCGCCGAGCACCTGGTATTTAAAAGTAGCTTCCAGTTCATTCTTTTCAACACCGAATGCAACAAGGGCATAGGAAGATATTGCTGATATCTCAAGGAAAACAAAGATATTAAAGAGATCACCGCTGATAACAACTCCGTTCATCCCTGCTGTCATCAGGCAGAAAAGTGAATAGTAGTAGTTCTCAGAGGTATACCTGCTCATATAGGATATCGAGTAAAAGACAGAAAGGAATCCTATTAAGTTAATTATGCAAAGCACAAGGGTATTGAATCCGTCAAGGACCATATATATGCCAACCGGAACGCCATTAACAGGTTCCCAGCCTCCGACCTTGTATACAGTAACCTTTTCACCTGTTGAAAAAAGAAAGTAAAAGCTTATTATTACAAGGAAAAGGAGGACGAGGGAGGCAAAAAACCTGTCGAAATTCTTAATGAACCTGCTGAGGATCATTATCAGGAACGCTCCGGCCAGAGGTATTATAACAAATAAAGGTATCAGCGGATTCATAGTTTATCCTCTCAGGTTTTTAATCTCTCTAATATCGAATGTTCCGTACTTTCTGTAGATCCTGATAATGACAGCCATTATCATGGCAGTTGTGGCAAGTCCTATTACAATGGCCGTTAGTACCAGTGCCTGTGGCAGCGGATCAACATAAACTTTTGCCGGATCGGCAGGATCCACTATCGGAGCAACTCCGCCTTCAACATAACCTGTCAGCGCCAGGAAAAGAAAGGTGCTGAATTCCATTACGGAGAGCGAGATGGCGATTTTCACCAGGTTTCTCCTTGTAATCACGCCATAAAGGCCGGTCAGGAACAATGCAAAGCACATCAGGTAAGGTATCATTCGGGCATCTCCTCCTTAAATATTATAAGTGCAAGAAAAATAGTCAGTATGGATGCGGCTACTTCTATACCGATAAAAATATTGTACAGGGGAATTATCCCTGCACTTATCAGTTCTCCTGTTGTTCCTTTGGGTAACCAGTTCAGGAAAAAGACCCTGGTACCGATAAGTAATCCGGAACAGGCAAGAAATGCCACAACAAGGATAGCAAGGTTCTCATACATCGTCGATCCCGATTCTTCTTTTGTCAGCCTCATGAAATCGCTGCCAAAGGCCAGAATGAGGAGGATGAATGATCCGGCAATGATCACCCCGCCTGCAAACCCTCCTCCCGGTGTCAGGTGACCATGGACGATCACATAAATGCCATAAAGAAACACCAGCCCCGCAATCAGCTGCGTTGTCTTCTTTACTATTACTGTCATACCTTTCATAATTCCAAAACATGAATCTTTAGTTACCGTCATTGCGAGGAGCGAAGCGACGAAGCAACCCGTACCGATTTCAAACAACAATGGCCTCACTTCCTCCCCTTAATCCTCAATATCGTCAGCACCCCCAGAACCGCCGTTACAAGCACCGTCGCCTCACCAAGTGTATCATATCCTCTGAAATCAAAGATCACACCTGTTACGAGATTAGCACTGCCTGTCTTTTCCACTGCACCCTCAATATATGGAGCAGCCATTCGCAAAGTGCTTTCACCAAAAGGATCCAGAAGGTTTGTTGCCATTCTGAAAAAATAAAACAATGCAATTAATACAATCAGGGCAGTTACAGCGTTAATCCATCCCTGTGGATCGGGCTTGGAATATAGCTCTTCCCTGGAACTGTCCAGTACTACCGCAACCATTATAATAAGTGAGATTGTTTCAACAACTATCTGAACAATTGCCAGATCGGGGGCTCTAAGCAGAAGGAAACATATCACAAGTCCATAACCCACGATACCGCAGGCAATGACTGCTGAGAGAAGATCCCTCGCATGAATGGCATATAATGCACCCACGATCATTAACCCTGTTATTATGGATATTGTAATTTCCATCTGGATTCCTTTGTTTATATCATAATGATCAGCATAATAATCAATCCTGCACAAACCCATAATATATAACCTGGCAGAACTCCGGTATGTGCTTCGCTGAAAATATTACTCAGCCAGAGTACAAACCGTTTTGACAGATCATAAATATCAAACCATTTCTCTTCGGCTTTTTTGTATATACCCGAAAGAAAACTGAACTCTGTCAGCGTTTTATAGAATTCAGTTGTCGGATAGCCTGTGCGATCCTGCATTTTTTCGCCACCAATAAAGCTGTCTTCTCTTCTGAAATTCTTATAGTTAAGAATAAGATATAATATTAATCCAAGAACTAATGATATTATCACAAGCATGGACACAAGTGAAGAATCCCAGAATCCGGAGAACTGAAATTCCCCGGTAACAGGCATGAACAGTCCTTTTACAACAAATGTTGTTGCAAATATCCCGAAGCCTGTACATAAGAGTGCCAGTATTACAGAAGGAAGCCACATCATCACAGGTACTTCCCGCACGTTTTCAAGTGAATCCTTCTTTCGGCTCAGGAAGATACCTCCGATGAATTTGATAAAGCTTGCAAGGGTGAGTGCAGAACCCAGAACAGCGAGCCCAAGCCATACCACCCAAAGTTTACCTGCTATGCCTTCCTGAGCTCCCATGTCGATTATCCCCTGATATATCATCCATTTTGAAGCAAATCCGTTAAAGGGTGGTACACCCGATATAGATACGGCAAATATCATGGCTGTGATAAATGTCACGGGCATTTTCCGGGAAAGGCCACCAAGATCATCAATATTCACTTCACCTGTACGATACTCAACATTTCCTGCTGTAAGGAAAAGACCGCTTTTATATAGAGCATTATTGATCATGTGAAAAAGTCCGGCGGCAACTCCGATCATTGAACCCAGACCGAATCCAAGGATCATGTAACCTACCTGTGATACTGCATGAAAACCCAGCAGACGCTTGTAATTATGTTGTACAAGAGCCATCATAACTGCTGTAATGATGGAGACAGCTCCCGTGATAAGAAGGATAAGTCTCATTGCATCATTCAGTATGAAAATGTCCATTGTCATTCTTGCAAGGAAATAGATACCAAGCAGTTTGTCGAGTGAAGCCGGCAAAAGGGCGGAAGACGTTGCAGGAGCATCTTTTGCATAATCAGGAACCCAGGAATGGAAAGGGAAAGCGCCTGCTTTGGTGAAACATCCGATAAGAAGAGCAATGAAGGCTGTCACTGAAAGGATGTTGTCGGTCGGCAGGGAAACTGATCCGATGCTGAATGATCCTGTCAGCCTGTATATCATACCAATCCCAATTATCATTATTGAATCCGAAGCTCCGATCAGGATCAGGGTCTTTTTTGCAGTGGCCGAGCTATTTTCATCGTGACCCGGTATGAGCTTGTAGAGGGTTATGCCGAGTATGCCCCAGAAGATCAGGAACATTACGAGATTATCCGCCAGAACTGCTCCAAAAGAACACCCCAGTGTTATCAGGAACCATTGATAATAGTGCCTTACTCTTCCATTTTTTATGTACAAAATGGAATAAAAAAGTACAAGTATTGAAAAGAGACTTATAAACAGTATAATAAGCTTGCTGAGATTATCGACAGAGAAAGTGAAGAAGCTTTCTGCTCCGTACATAAGGTTCGAGCCGAATAATGCATTACAAGTTTTACCCATAACTCCTTCAAGAGCAACCATCTGGGCAGCTGATGTGAACAATGAAAGAGTGAGATAGCCTGTTATAAGACTGATCAACAGGGCAATGATACCTTTTGCTTTCAGGTATTTTTCGGGTACGAGGAACAGAAGAATGCCTGCAAGAAGAGGAATGACTATCAGTAATTGCAGGAATTTACAAACAGAAGGATCTGAAAATATTGAGAAGATTTCAATCATTTCTTTCAGATAATTTTATTCTTCAGGTCAATTGTTCTTTTTACTGATAATTCTATCAGCTCTTTTGCATTCATCAGTCTTTTCCCTGAATGCAGATCACAGGCAACTGCCATTCGTTCGGTACAGCAATAGCAGGGATCGACAGCAGCCAGGGATATCGTTGCATCCGAGATAGTCTGCCCGATGCATGCCTTTTTGAAGGTTGCAATATTGACATAGCTCGGAGCCCTTATCTTATGTCTGGCAGGTGAACCGGAACCATCAGAAACCACAAAATGAAATACTTCCCCTCTCGGAGCTTCCGCACGGCCTGTCCCTGAACCTTCGGGGATCTCTTTCACTTTAACTGCAGTATCTCCTTCCGGAGTCTTTTCCAAACCATCAAGACATTGTTCAATTATTGAGATGGATTCAAACATCTCCAGAAGTCTGACCTTCGCTTTTGCAAAGACATCACCCTCTTCGGCAGTTATAACCTTCCAGTTGATAAGCGGATAGGCTGCATAAGGATCGTCTTTTCTTACATCTACAGACACACCTGAAGCCCGGGCTGTGGGGCCAACAGCCGCATAATCAATGATATCCTGCTTTGTGAGTATACCAACCCCTTTCGTTCTGGCATGTATAACAGGATCATCCATAACTGCACCGGTCAGCAGGTCATTTTTCTTTTTAAAATCATCCATCACCTTCCTGATTGCAGGTATTTTATCGTTTTCAATATCCCGGCGGACACCACCGACTTTGAACATTGCATAACTGTTCCTGTTGCCGGTTATCATTTCAAACAGATCGAGAATGGGCTCACGGTATTTCCATGCCCACATAAAAACAGTGTTGTATCCCAGAAAATGACCTGCAAGTCCAACCCAGAGAAGATGACTGTGGATACGTTCCAGTTCCCCTATTATTGATCTTATGTATTTAGTCCTGTCGGTGATCTCAACACCTGCAATCTCTTCAACGGCATTGGCAAAGGCAAATGGATGAGAGGTTGAGCAAATTCCGCAGATTCGTTCAACAAGAAAGAAAACCTGGTCGTATGTTTTTGATTCACTGAGTTTTTCTATACCCCTGTGGTTGTAACCCGTTTCCCATTTAATGTCTTTCACGATCTCCCCGTCGCAGTAGAGCTTGAACAATTCAGGCTCTTCCTGCAGAGGGTGGTAGGGACCGATCGGTATGAGTGTCTTTTTGCCCATTGTGTGTCAGGTTCTTATTTAAACTCCTTACGGTAAGGATAAACACCTTCCGCCCAGTTTCCTTCAGATATGAGCTTTTCCTGATTCGGGTGGTTGAGGAAATTGATCCCGAAAAGCTCATGCATTTCCCTCTCAATCCAGTTTGATGCATTGAACATATTCGACAAAGACTCTATCTGAGGATTTTCCTTATCAAGTATCACATGAATATTCAGTACAAGTGCAGTTGCATCCAGACTGAAATGATAATAAATCTCAAATCCTCTCTTTGTATGTAAGGCTGAAGCAATTATGAATCTTAAACCGGCTACTTTGTGAAGATATTCAGCAATCCTGAGGATGGAACCGGGGTTTACAGAAACTGTTACCCGCTTCTCACTCTTCTTTACCACTTCAACCACCTCCGGACTGAAGTTCTCCCTTAATCTTTCTAGTACCAGATCCGTTTCCATTTATTTTTATTTCAACTCCAAACTTCAAACTCCAAACTCCAAACTCCAAACTCTAAACTCTAAACTCTAAACTCCAAACTCTAAA
>CAZWUB010000060.1:17578-19950 GCA_964637415.1 uncultured Rikenellaceae bacterium | reverse complement strand
TTGCGAAATTACTGAATCCGCCTGCGAAACCGTAAGCAGCTATAATACCGGAAACTATTGTGATTACCGGGATCCATGTTGAAAGCATCCCTACTGCCATACCTTCTATAATAACCGTTGCAGGGCCCTGTTGTGCCTGTTTGGCAATACCCTGGGTAGGTTTGTTTCCATCCGAAGTATAATATTCAGTTGACTGGCCTATAATAACCCCGGCAGCGAGCCCTGATACAGCGGCACCAAATACACCCCATGTTATCCAGTCAATTCCTGCCATTATTGCAAGAACAACAAGAATTAGTGCGGAACTGCCTCCGGTACCGAGTAATAGTGCACGAAGCAGAGCTTTCGGTGTGGCAGATTCCTTTGTCCGGACCATATAAACACCGGCAATTGAAAGGAAAATACCTATAGCCGAAACGAGCATAGGGGCAATCACAGCTTTGACCTGCATATCTCCTGTAATTCCGGGTAATGCAGCTCCAAGGGCAGCTGTTGCAAGAATTGAACCTGCATATGATTCATAAAGGTCAGCGCCCATACCGGCAACATCACCAACGTTATCACCAACGTTATCGGCAATTGTTGCAGGGTTGCGGGGATCATCCTCCGGAATACCTGCCTCAACTTTTCCAACCAGGTCAGCTCCAACGTCTGCTGCTTTTGTAAATATCCCACCGCCAACACGGGCAAATAGAGCCTGTGTCGAAGCTCCCATACCGAATGTAAGCATAACAGCGGTGATTTCAATAAGCTTCTCATGTTCAGTAGTCCCCGGATGAACAAATGTAAGTCCTAAAAATTTCCAGCCTTCAGCCATATTTTCCGGAGTGAATACCAGTCCGTTCAGAATAATGAACCATAATGCTATATCAAGGAGACCGAATCCGACAACTACAAGACCCATAACGGCACCGCTCCTTAAGGCTACCTTTAAGCCTTTGTTAAGCGATTTTGAAGCTGCCCAGGCGGTTCTGTTCGATGCAAAAGTTGCCGTTTTCATCCCAAGAAATCCGCATAACCCGGAGAAAAATCCTCCTGTAAGGAATGCAATCGGGACAAAAGGGTTCTGAATTCCAAAATATGCCAGAATAAATAAGAGTACGACAAGGATTATAAAAACCTTCGTAACAACACTATACTGGCGTTTCAGGTAGGCCATGGCGCCTTCCCTTACATAAGCTGCTATCTCCTTCATCCTGTCTGTTCCTTCTTCCTGAGATTTCATATCCCTGTAGAAGATCCAGGCAAACAGTAATGCCGTGAGAGCAGCTATTGGCACGATCCAAAAAAGACTACTAATCATGATATCAGTTTTTTAATTAAAATTTAGTGTATTTAAAAAGAAAAAATTTTCCGGGTACAAAACTAAATTAGTTTTTCATTAATCCAAATGAATAACCAATCTATTTGAACAGATAATATAATTATGCCTTATTCTTATGAAAAGTAATGGTTCAGATACCACGGAAAAATTCATAATTGACATCCTCCAGTTCCTTCATTGAAGGATAAGGATAGAATGCCATATCATCCTTTGTTCCTACATAGAAACCCGTATCGATCGTCCTGTAAAGAAGTGTGCCCGAATAAATCCTCTGGACAGTTTTCATATGCTTGTCATACTCCCCTCTGAGTATTTCAAGACAATCCCTCATATGTCCTATATTTGGATATGGCAAATGTTCTGCCGACCCGCCGAGGGGATTTTTAGCCAATTCACCCAGTTTCAGCTCGACAAAGAACAATTTTGGCAGAATGATCGGAGTTGATCCGTCTGTCAGTTTTTTCAGAAATGCCGATGGTGCCATATCACTTACAACAAGCGGTGTTACCGGACATAATTCCTGGTAAAGATGAAGTGCATTTTTTGGTTCTTTATTCCTGTCATAGGGCATCTTCTTAAGCTCAAGAACGCAGCCATGGTCAGTTGTGAGGTAAAGACTTTTCAGAGCGGAAAGAGGTATCATCTCCAGAACTCTGTAAACAGCAAGATAAACAGAGCTTTTCGGGCTGCCATCCTCCTTGGCGACACACCTTTTATTCAGGCTCTCCATATCTATCAGATTCTCAATATGGGCCAGATCGACTTCAAAGAAAATAGTCTGACCTTTATTCCGCTTCTTTGTACCTGTTGAAAGATACAAACCGAATCCTTCCGGAGGGAGCATCGAAGCAACAAGTGCTTCAGGAGTACTGGTTAAATAAATGTATTTGCTCATAGGTTAATTTATTTAGAAGATGAATAATGAAAATCCTGCAATCTTCTGCATCATTTATCAGGAAAGCGATCTATATTCAAATTTACACTTCTTTTTGCATCAAAAAAATTAAATTATCGGACTTAGGTCAGGAAAGTGGGAAGTCGGAAGCCG
>CAZWUB010000060.1:0-17478 GCA_964637415.1 uncultured Rikenellaceae bacterium | reverse complement strand
GGAAGTCGGAAGCAAGAATACTTCGGACTTCGAACTCCGAACTTCGGACTCCGGACTTCCGACTTCTATCTTCTCTCCTTTACGTACCTGTCCATCCATTTCAATACCTCCCAGTGCTTATGAAGTATAGTTTCCCTGGCTGCATAACCATGGCTTTCATTGGGCAGCATAACAAGTCTTACGGTAGCGCCGAATCCCTTTAGTGCACTGTAAAGCCTTTCACTCTGAATCGGGAAGGTCCCGCTGTTGTTATCAGCCATCCCATGAATTAGAAGGATAGGATCCTTGACTTTATCGGCATTCATGAAAGGAGACATTCTGTTATAGATATCAGGGGCTTCCCAGTAGTTTCTCCTCTCATTCTGGAATCCGAATGGAGTAAGAGTCCTGTTATACGCTCCGCTTTCTGCAATGCCTGCGGCGAAAAGCCTGCTGTGTGCAAGGAGGTTGGCAGTCATGAACGCTCCGTATGAATGTCCGCTTACAGCAACCCTTCCGGGATCGGTAACTCCCATCTTAACTGCCTTATTAATGGCTGCTTCGGCATTGGCGACAAGCTGTTCAACAAATGTATCATTTGGTTCTTTGCCATCAACGCCCACGATTGGAAATGACGCATCCATAAGTATTGCATATCCCTGAGTTACATAAACGAGTGCCGAAGCCGGACTTATCCTTGTAAATGTAAACGGAGAACCACTTACCTGACCGGCAGCAGAAGGATCATTAAACTCCCTCGGGTAAGCCCACAGGAGGGTTGGAAGCGGTGCATCTTTTCCCCTCGAAAATCCTTCAGGAAGATAAAGAGTGAACGACAGATCAAGACTGTCACTTCGTTTATACCTTACAAGTTCCTTCTGTATCCCCTGAAGCTGAGGATAAGGATTCCCAAACTTTGTAACCGGGGTTATCTTACCGTTTTTAATATTCCTGATAAAGTAATTCGGCACATCCGAAACTGACTGCCTGCTCGTAAGGATCAGTCCTTTAGCAACGTTAAGCCATGTCTCCGGAGTTTCAAAATATGGAGCTTGAGACCGCCATAGCCTTGCAGATTTATTCAGGGCAATATCATACAGATCAACGAAGGGTTTGTCTCCCTCCGGAGAGGCCCCGCTGCCTGTCAGGTACAGGGATTTCCCCTTACTTGTAAATAACAACACCTGCTCTCCCCAGATATTTTGCTCAGTCATAAACCTCCCGGGATTATTGTAACGGTCATCTGAATTATATTCCTGTATCTTTTTCTTTGTCTCCTGTGGAGTTTCAGGATTAAAAGAACTTACAACACGGTTCCTTGTTTTGCTCAGTCCTTCCGTGATCAGTGCAAAATCCGACTTCCCCCAGATTATCCCCATGAATCTCATTTCTGTTGCAATAAATTTCTGTGGTGTTCCTGAGAACGGAGCGCGGAGAATGTAAACCTGATCATGATACTGCATCTTTTTACTGTAATCTCCATCATCAAGTGCTTCTACCCAATAGACAGAAGCCGGTTCATCTGAGCGCCATCTGTAATACCTCGGGCCCGGGAGAACCATATCATAACCCCTTGGTTCGTTTTCGACAAGCGGTTCATTATGAAGGATCCTTACAAGATCTCCTTTCATATCCCAAACCTGTGTTGATGAAGGAAAATTATAGTATGGCACTATATACGAGAAGGGTCGGCTGATCAGGGTTACAAGTAAATAATTTCCATCAGGCGAAGGTGAAATGTCAGTCAGCAATGCGGGGCTGCCGACAGCGGTACTTACTGTGCCATCCCAGACCATGAGCTGCGATTTCATGAAATATTCAAAAAGAGCTTCATCCACAGGGTCCTTCAGCAAATCCTGGTATGTTGCACTCTGTCCCTTTTTCCCAAGACTTTCCTGTACCACAGGGCCTTCCGGAACCGGGTTGCGTTCAGGCTTTAAACCCCTTCCCGGATCGATCACAGAATATACAAGTCTCTTACTGTCGGAAAGCCAGTTGAATGAACTTCCGGCCACCAGATTCAGGTGATCGGATATCTTCCATGCCTTAAGCAGGTTAACATCACATACCCAGAGCTCGATATTATCCTGTTTCGAATTAACGAACGCAAACATCTTACCGTCAGGGGACCATCGGGGTGACCCAAGAGCCGGATCTGCAGGCATCCCGGATATGGAACGTTCATTCGTCCCGTCAATATTGATTATTTTAAATCCCTTATTCAATGTTTGCCTGCTCGGCCCATTGTTCAAAGGATTAATTCTGAGTCCACCGAGGCGCAATTCTCCCTCAGAAAGCTCTTCTATTGTAATCAGGGAGGGTCGCTGAATAATAACTATATTCAACTTATCGGGACTGACAGATATTACCGGAGTAACAGGTGCATCGATAATCTGTACGATCTCTTCTGGAGGTAACTGGTATTTAAGAGGTTCCTGGGATCTGAGGACAGGAAGTATTCCGCTGAACAGAACTACTGTAAGAAAGAATTTTCTTTTCATCATGAATTTATTAATTAAGGATTGATCTTTAGATTGTTGTGATAATCTCCTCACTTAGTGCACATTAGTGCCTTAGTGCCTTTGTGGCTTATTTTTCTGCCACTAAGGCACTAAGACACTAAGGTACACAAAGATTGTATTATTACTTGTTACATTTATTACCTTTACGCGATTTTTTTTACAAAGTACAGAATAAAAATTAATTGACTATGGCAGATTTTTTTGATGATAAGATTTCCGACAGACTTGGTGGTATGAATTTCGGGAAATCGACTGTTATTTACAAATTTGAACTTATAAAAAGGGCTAAAGCTGCAGCAAAGCTTGCCCATCCCGATGTAAAGCTGATCGATATGGGTGTCGGAGAACCCGACTGGCCGGCAGACAATCTTGTAGTCAAAGCATTGTCGGAAGAAGCGGGAAAACCCGTGAACAGGTGGTATGCCGATAACGGAATACCCGAATTCCAGGAAGCTGCTGCCGGATATCTTGAAAGGGTTTACGGTGTCAAAGGCATTTCAGCATCAGCCAATATTGTCCATGGCATCGGGTCAAAACCTGTGCTTGCCATGCTGCCCCTCTGCTTTATCAATCCGGGCGATATCCTTCTTACAACCGTGCCGGGATATCCTGTCACAGCAACATATACAAGGTACCTTGGTGGTGAAGTATATAATCTTCCATTGCTTGAATCTGATTCCTTCCTCCCCGACCTTGATTCCATTCCGGAAACAGTCTTAAAAAAAGCCAGACTTCTTTACATTAATTACCCGAACAATCCTACAGGTGCAGTTGCAGACAGGAAGTTCTTCGAAAAGGTTGTGAAATTTGCAAAGGAAAATAACATAGTTGTAATAAACGATGCAGCTTATGGCGCACTTACCTATGACGGGTACAAGCCTCTGAGCTTTCTTTCAGTCGACGGTGCTATTGATGTCGGAATAGAAGTGCACTCTCTGTCCAAAGCTTTCAATATGACGGGATGGAGAATGGGGTTTGTTTGCGGGAATGCCAGGGCTGTAAGCGCCTATGCAACAGTTAAGGATAATACCGATTCGGGACAATTCCGTGCAATCCAGAAAGCCGGTATCGTGGCTCTCAACAATACCGGAATTACCGAAAGAACCGTTACCAAATATTCACGCAGATTCGATCTCCTTGTAAATGCCCTCAATGAGGCAGGCTTTGATGCAAAAAAACCAAAGGGCTCATTTTATTGCTATGTAAAAGCTCCTTCAGGGACCGGTGACGGGAAGGTATTCAACACGGCTTCCGAAGTTTCTGAATATCTGATCAGAGAAGCTCAGATATCGACAGTCCCATGGGATGACGCCGGCCATTATTTAAGATTCTCCGTAACATTTGAAGCAGATTCGGAGCAGGAAGAAATGGAAGTGATTGACGAGATGAAAAGGAGAATTAAGAAACTTAATTTAAGATTTTAATTGGCAACTGGCTTAATCCGGTATTCGGTATTCAGTAATCAGTATTCGGTATTCTTACAGAAATTGCCGACTCACCGAACACCGATTACCGATTACCGATTACCGAATACCGATTACCGAACACCGATTACCTATGAAAAAGATCTCAGCAGTTATCATAGCATATAACGAAGAAGAGCATATTGGCAAATGTCTTGCATCACTTGGCGGTATAACTGATGAAATTATTGTTGTCGACTCTTTCTCGACAGATTCCACAAAAGAGATCTGTAATGAATTCAATGTCAGATTTTTTGAGCACCCGTTTGAAGGATATGTGGAACAAAAGAATTACGCGGCGTCTCTTGCAGGTAATGATTATGTCCTCTCACTTGATGCAGACGAGGAACTAAGTGTTGAACTTAAGAAGTCGATCCTGAAAATAAAGGATAATCCTGAGCATGACGGTTATAAATTCAACAGGCTTACAAATTATTGTGGTAAATGGATAAGACACTCAGGCTGGTATCCCGATCCTCATATAAGATTATTCAACAGGTCCAAAGGGAAATGGACCGGTATAAATCCTCATGACAAGTTCAGGATGGACCCGGGCAGCAGGGTGAAGAAATTGAATGGAGACCTTTATCACTGGTATTGTTCAACATTTGAGGAGCATATTGAAAAGGTAAACCGGTTTTCGACAATTATGGCCAATGAATATTTTAAGAAAGGGATTAAAACCGGGCTGTTTACAGCGGTTATCCATAGCTGGTGGCGTTTTATCAGAACCTATATCTGGGGGGCAGGATTTCTTGATGGTTTTATAGGTCATGCTGCCTGCTCCATTTCAGCACATTCCAGCTTCCTTAAATACGTGAAGCTGAGGAAAATGTATACAGATGCAAAGAATAACAAAAAGCAATATGCCGGGATTTGAAGAAGATATTAAACTCTCTCTCGAGGCCCTCCGGAACGGTGGAGTGATCTTATATCCTACCGATACTGTATGGGGTCTGGGATGCGATCCTACAAATCCCGCTGCAGTGGAGAAGTTGCTTTCTATAAAACTGAGGGGTGAAAACAAAAGCCTTATTGTACTTGTCAATGGTCTGACGATGCTTGAGAGATATGTAAAAAACATACCCGGCATTGTCTATGAGCTCACTGAAGTTTCGGAATCTCCGCTTACGATTATTTATCCCGAAGGAAAAAATCTTGCTTCCGGTATATGTGCAGAAGATAATTCGGTTGGCATAAGGATCTGTGATGAAGAATTCTGCAACGAGCTTATTGGCAGATTCAGAAAACCGATTGTTTCGACCTCTGCAAATTTCAGCGGTAAGCCATCTCCGGTAAATTTTGAAGAAATAGATCCCGGACTGGCAGAAAAAGCTGATTATGTAGTAAAGTACCGCCGTGATGACAAAAGAAAATTCAATCCTTCACCGGTCATCAGGGTGGAAAACAACGGCGTAATAAAAATTATAAGGCAATAGGTTAAAAAGCTGATCTGACTTTTCCCGATCCTGATACCCTGGCATCGATCCGGGGATCTCCCTTGTATGTAACATTTCCGCTTCCCGATATTGAAGCCTGAAGCGAATCTCCTGCTTTACAATAACAGCTTCCGCTACCGGAAACCCGCACAGAAAGATGATCTACTTCAAAATCTTCACCCCTGTAACCACCTGATCCGCTTATTGATATTTCTCCGCGATCGGCTTCACCGCCTGATCCGATTATTACATCTCCCGATCCGGAAATACTGCATTCAAATTCATCAACACTGATACCTGCCGTAATCAATTTCCCGCTACCGCTAACGCTCAGATCCAGATCATCAGCATTTTTAATATCATCGACGATCTCTGCCTTACCTGAGCCGGAAACACTGAGTGCTGTAATATCAGGCATTGTTATAGTAATAAATACTTTTTCTTCAAACCTGTATCTCCAGCTTTCCTGTTTGATAATGAGCCTGTCTCCCGAGATGTCCGTAATGACCCTTCCCAGATCCCGCGGACTGCCTTCAAGAACAACCCGGAATTCAGGACCAAATTTTATTATCAGGTTTCCGGAGATCCCGAAGCTTACCCTGTCAAATCCTTTGAGATTTCGTGTTTCCCTTTCCTGGCCGGCTGAAATGCCGGTAAAAAGAAGTGTAATAAAAAATAAAGTTGTCAGTCTTTTCATTTCTGATTTAAAAGTTTAAGTTAATTTTAGGTAAAGACGGTTGAAGATTAAAATAGTTGCATGGTTTGGATTCAAATGGCACTTTCCCTTTTTCGTAATTTGGACGCCAGGATATGACACCGGAGGTGTCACCAACCAATAGCCCGGGTCTTACCCCGGGTTTTTTAAGCCATACCATAATAACAACTCTGGAGGAGTTGCCATCCAATCATTTTCGATATTTTATTGTGTTTTGGCGTTATCTCGTTCCCACAGGTTAAACTGTGGTAACTGGAAGGCAACCCTTCCAGGGTTGGTGTTGTTGTATTGACCTTTTCCCGGGGCGACACCCGGGCTATTGGAAGTCAATGCCTCAGGCATTGATGGCTATTCTATCACAACTATTTATACTTTCTAATCATTTATCTCCGTCAATCCCTCCGGGAGATCCATCGTTATGATCTTTTTCTTATTATCGATCCTTAAAATAAAATCCTCATGAAAAGGTATAAGTATCTTTTTATTCCGGGATGTCTGAATATTCAGAAGTATCTGACCGGGATTTTCGATTGCTTCCGAGATGGTTCCGACCAAATCATTTTCGTTGGTCCTGACCTGATAACCTGTAAGCCGGTTAAGATCATTCCCGTCATCGTCAGGTTTCACGGATGAGGTAAGGAAGAGTTTACAGCCTATAAATTCGTTTACTTGTTCTAGTGAATTGTATCCTTCAAAATTGATACGGATAAGAGTGTTGCCGGCAATCTCATATGAAGAAACGAGAAATGGAACCGGTTTTCCTTCTGTTTCGAGGAAAACTGATTCCATTTCAGGTATTTTACCTTCAAAGACTTTTTCGAGCTTAACTGTTAAGGTACCATCAAAGCCATAGGATTTAATGATCTTCCCTAACAATATGCCGGCATTATAAGCCATGGATCAACGATCCTGAATCGTTTATTCCTGAGGTTTCTCTTCCGGAGCCGGTTCCTGTGCTGTATCGGTTACAGGCGGATTTTCTTCTGCAGGTTGTTCTTCCTGAGCAGGTTCGGGCTGGGTTTGAGGTTCGGCTTCAGCTTGCGGTTCAGGCGGATTTTCAGCTTTTTCTTTAGCTGCCAGTTCGGCCTGTCTCTTTGCCAGTTTAGCCGCCCTCGCTTCATTTACACGTTTCTCTGATGCAAGCTGCTTCGCAACATTATCATCCTTCGATTTTTCGAGGCCTGATTTTTTAGCTTCGATCTTTTCTTCATTCTGCTTCATCCACTCTTCAAAGCGTCTTGTTGCTTCTGATTCATCAAAGGCACCTTTCTTTACTCCTTCGAGAAGATGCTTTTTCAGAAGAACACCCTTGTAAGAGAGGATAGCTCTGCACGTTTCAGTAGGTAATGCGCCATTTTGCAGCCAACCGAGAGCCTTATCGAAATCGAGTTCGATTGTGGCGGGGTTAGTGAGCGGATTATAATTTCCGATCTTTTCAATATATCTGCCATCCCGTGGCGACCTGCTATCTGCTACCACAATGTGGTAATAAGCCAGTTTTTTACGACCTTTTCTGGCTAATCTGATTCTAACTGCCATTAAATTCTAACGCTTTATATTTTACCTGTTTAAAAAATTGTGGGTGCAAAGATATGTTTTTTATTTTAATGAACAACCCGCTGAAATATAAAAGAGGGTACATGAATACCCTCTTTTATAAATTAAAAACATATGCTAATTATACCCTTCATTCTGGTCTGCATCCGATAATGCTTCATTTGCATCAAGTTCTGCTTCCGGGATAGGATAGATCATCCTCCAGTCATAAGCAGGAAGTGTAATATAAGTACTCCAGTTCGGACCTGCAACATCAGGACGGTTAAGAGGAGATCCTGTACGCAGAAGATCAACTGCTGAAAACCCTTCACCAACAAGCTCTTTCCTTCTTTCGAGCAATATCTCATCAATAAGGGCAGTTCCTGTTTTAACTGATTTGACAGCGCTTGCCGAAGCCCTGTGCTGTATCTCAAAAAGTGCATCCTGGGCTCCTGCAAAGTCAGGACTTGTCTTACGGGCCAGACACTCTGCCTTTATAAGTACAAGCTCTGAAGTACGCATCAGAGTAGGCTGAGCAAGTCCTACACTTCCCGGGTTCTGACCCGGAACAGCATCCATCCTCGGAAATTTCCCGTATAACGAAATATGTCCCGGACGATAAAATGTCCATGAATCTGAATAATCGGGATAAAACATTGTTTCAGGATCAATAGCACCGCCGTCAGCAGTGTAAAATTCGACCTCGTCAAATGATTCTGCAAGGTAGCCTTCAAAATGATATAGTTCTGAAATATAATCCTTGAAAAATGTATTGACCTGTGAATTGTTCAGGTTAAAGAACAGGGGAGTAACAAACCACCCTCTCCTTATATCGTCACTTGCATACTTGCTTACAAAATCAGTATTGATGAACAGGTTACCATAACCTTCCGGATGATCATAAAATGATGTCAGAGCATGGTATATCGGATAATCATCGGAATTGAAGGGATCAATTAATATAGATTCCTCATTAGCATGCGAAAATCCGAGTACATAATCCGCCGTATTTGTATTGAGTGGCGGAGCATCGTCTATTGCCGCCTGGGCATATACAAGGCCGGCATCGTAGTCACCCTTTAACAGAGCAACCCGTGCTGCAAGGCCATTGGCAAAACATTTCGAAATCCTTTTACTTCCCGATGCACCATTCAGTGCAGGAAGTCCGGCAATAGCGTCATCAAGATCCTGTTGCATAAGGGTATAAACCTCCTTTACCTTTCCCCTGGGTTTTGTATTAAGGGGATCGCTTACGGTATAAAGCGGCACACCAGGACTTTCACCATCGTCTTTCAGATAAGGCTGGCAGTAGAGGGTAACCAGACCGTAATATGCCCAGGCCCTTATTGTCTTAACTTCAGCCAGATAAGCGTTATTCTTGGCATCATCCCATGGCAGATCGGCATTTATTGCCACATTACAGTTTTCTATCACCTGGTAAAAATACTCCCAGAATGAAGCCGGCCCCCTGTAATCAGTATTTGATGCAACCCATTGAAAATTATATGTCTGTACCCACCAGCTCCAGTTCAGCTGTTCGGCAAGGAAAACATCGTTGCCACGCAGGTCATTTGTGACACTCAGAAATGAACCGTAAAGGGCCTGGTTTGTAATCAGATCGTAAATGCCATACAGAACAGCCATGGCATTTTCAGGTGTCGAAAAAGCCTGTGAGTCTTCAACACGGTCAGTAGGATAATACTCCAGAAAATCTTCGTTACATCCCGCTATGAAAACAACAGTAAATACAATTGATAATATTATTTTTTTCATACTTATTTTTTTTAACTGGTCAGCTGAAACAGCCCTGATGCAAAATAATCATTTTGAATTTCAATTTTTTGATTCTGACTGTTTCCTGACAATTGATCATTTGTGATTAGAAACTTATATTGACTCCTGCTGTTATAGTCCTGACGTTGGGGACAAGGGTAGTGTTTGTAGTTCCCTGTAATCCCTGTTCCGGATCATTTCCTTCATATTTTGTCAGAACGAAGATATTGTCACCGTTCACAAAGACAGAAGCACCGCTTATACCTGCTTTCTTCAGCAATCCTGAAGGCAGACTATAGGAAAGATTTACGTTCCGGAGCCTGAGGAAAGATCCTTCTTCCAGAAATCTTGAAGAAATTGCGTTAGACTGGGTATTATTCCTGTAAACGAACTGTGGTACATCGGTTTCATCTCCCGGCTGTTTCCACGAATCGAGTACTTTCTTGTTAAGCTGCCTTCCGTAGGTTGCTCCGTCCAGCATGGTCGTCTGCATAAGACTGTTGTATATCATACCCCCAAGGCTCCAGTAGAACTGGAATGAGAAAGATAAACTCCTCTTATAAGTAAATGAGTTAGTCAATGATCCGTAGTAATCCGGGATCGACTGACCAAGTTCGTAGCGTGAAGCCTGAGAATAATTCGTGGTCGTTTCTCTCTCCCCAGTGGGGTTGCCTTCGGTATCAACTATATCCTTGTACCACATAGCCCTGCCATTGTTGGGATCGACACCGGCATATTCACGCAGATACCATTCATACAAGCTGTTACCTACCACCCATCTCTTGTTATTATCAATAATTTCGGGCTGTGAAAGTGTTGTGATCTTGTTTCTGTAATGTGAAATATTGAAATCGGTAAGCCATACAAAATCATTTGTGGCAATATTTGTCGATCTTAATTCAGCCTCAAAGCCCCTGTTGTTCAGTGCTCCGACATTTTCAAGCTTCGATGTGAATCCTACTGAAGGAGCCAATGGTCTGTCAAGCAGAAGATCTGTCGTATTCCTGTCAAAGAATTCTACTGCACCCCTTAGTCTGTCGAATATTCCGAATTCAACAGCAATATTGAGTTCTTTGCTCTTTTCCCATGTAAGATCATAATTTGAGAGACTTGAGTGAGTCATTCCGACATAATAATCATAATTCGCGCCCAGACCGAAAGTAGGGTAATATTCATAGTCCGGGATTGCCTGGTTACCACTTGTACCATAGCTGGCTCTCAGCTTAAGATCATCCAGCCATGAAATACCTGAAAGGAAGCTTTCCTGGCTTATCCTCCAGGAACCGCTTAACGACCAGAAATCGGCCCATCTTGTTGTGGGACTGAAGCGGGATGATCCGTCACGGCGGTATGAGGCCGACAGGTAATATTTGTCAGAATAATCGTAATTCAGCCTGCTGAGATATGATACCATTGAATTCTCAAGAGTTGATGATCCTATTCCAAAAGGCTTTCCGGCGATATCAAGTTCATCTGAAAATGGCACATCATATCCCTGACCTGCTGTACTGACACTTTTATATATGTAGTATTCAGTTTCATAACCTGCTAGAAAATTAACTGAATGATCTGTAAGAAAATCCTTTTCATAAGTCAGGGTTGAAGTTGTCATGAACCTTCTCGAATCATTATGGTTCTTGTCCGAGCTTCCTCCGTATGCTTTACCGTCGCCGTGGAAAGGATTGCGGAACTCGTCGGAATTGTAGTTGGAGATCCTGCCGCTGACTTTGGTATCGAAGGTAAGACCATTGATAATAAGCCAGTTTAGGTTAACAGAATTGAAAACCGAACTCGACCTGTGTGATCGTGGATCGAGAATTGTCTGAGCGATAGGATTATAATCCTTTGATACCAGGTTATCCCAGTTCCATACCGGTTCTCCGTCAGCGTCGAGAACAGTATTGAAGTTCTCATCGATCTGATAAAGAGGAACATTATTCGGATAAGCATAGGCGGCATAACCGGTTCCTGATCCGTTTGTAATATCCTTTATCGTATTTCCGTTCTGATAATTAAAAGTAGCCGTATAGCCGGTTTTGATCCTTTTGTTGACCTGTGTGGTGACATTAATATGCCCCATGAGTTTCTGAAGTTCATCAGGCTTTGTTATCGCATCAAGTCCGTAATAAGTTCCTGAAAAATAAAATTTTGTCAGATCATTTCCTCCTGAAGCAGAAAGGTTATGTTCCCTTACATTACCTGTTCTGTGTGCAAGTTCAAACCAGTCTTCGTCAAGCATTAACTTTGCATCAGGTTTGATTGATCCGTCATCGGCTATCGGATTGGCTATATTAAAAGGGTTCTTTCCTGCATATCTCACAACATTAGCATTTGCATAAGTTGCCGATTCTGTTGCATTATAACCCCCGTTGATCCTTGAATTATACAACCCTTCCCAGGATTTCTGGAAAAACTCCCCTGCATCCAGCATCTGGAACTTATTTGTAGTCCTCCACTGATAGCTCTGTTTCCCCAGGTATGAAAAAACTGTTTTACCTGACGTCCCCTTTTTGGTTGTTACGACAATAACACCGTTAGCAGCCCTCGATCCGTAAAGAGAAGCGGATGCAGCATCTTTGAGGACCGTAATTGTTTCAATATCATTAATATTAGGCTGAACTGCCCCAACAACACCATCGACGACCCACAAAGGCTCGGAAGATGCTGTAATAGAACCAATCCCCCTGATCCTTATCGTAGGTTCTGCCTGTGATGCACCTGATGAACTCACAACCTGTACACCTGCAGCATTTGCCTGAAGGGCTTTGGCTACTGATACAGAAGGAGTTTTTGCCAGAACTTCCGATTTTACGACCGAGGCAGACCCCGTGTATGATTCTTTCCTTGTGGTGCCATAAGCAACAACAACAACTTCATCAACACCAAGAAGGTCGTATTCAAGAACAGAATTAACAACGTCAGACGATCCGACGGCAACCTCCCGGGTTTTCATACCCACAAAACGGAATTCCAGGATTGATCCCGGAGTAACTGATATCTGGTACTTACCATCATTATCAGTTAGAGTCCCGATTGTGGTTCCCTTAACTGTTACAGTAGCTCCCACTAAAGGCAGGCCATCTTCAGCAGATGTGACTGTCCCTGTGACCGGCCTCTGCTGCCCGTTTGAAGACAGCAAAAACCCGCAAAGAAAAGTAAATAGCAATAGAAATTTTTTCATGAAACATGGTTTAGGTAAATAATGGTCGCAAAATTATCAGATTTATATTATCATCAAATAAATTAACTTCATAATTTTCGATTTCGGAAAAATAAATAATGAATTTAAAACCACCATTATCATTTTACAGATTGTAACTTTCGGTTTATAAATGGCAGATCTGAGTTGCTGATTATTTATCAACAGGATTATTTACCGAACCTTTCTTAATCCAATTTTGCATAATTTTGCATAGCGGCAAACAACCTCAAATCTCCCGTTATATGGCAGTTTTCTCTCACTTACACGTTCACACCCAGTATTCTATACTCGATGGCGCATCAAGCATTCCTCTTCTGATAGATAAGGTAAAATCTCTCGGTATGGAAGCGGTTGCAATAACCGATCATGGCAACATGTTTGGAGTCAAGGAATTTCATAATGCAGCCTTAAAAAAGGGAATAAAACCGGTTATCGGATGCGAGGTCTATGTTGCAAAAAGGTCGATTGCAGAAGTAACAGGTAAAGAAGACCGCTCGGGTGATCATCTGATACTTCTTGCAAAGAACCTCAAAGGATATAAGAATCTGATAAAACTTATATCAATAGCATGGATAAAAGGCTTTTATTACAAACCGCGGATCGATAAGGAAGTACTGGCACAATACAGTGAAGGGCTGATCGCATCTTCAGCCTGCCTTGCAGGTGAAATCCCTGATCAGATACTCAACGGGACCACAGAAGGTGCGGAAGCCGCACTCAAAAGTTACCTTGATATCTTCGGAAAGGACTTTTACCTTGAGGTGCAGAGACATGAAACATATGATCCGGAAGCCGATATGACTGTTTTTCCCCTGCAGCAGAGAGCAATTGAGGAAATAAAGAAACTCTCGGCAAAATATGATGTTAAAATCATTGCCACAAATGATGTTCACTTCATAAATGCTGAAGATGCCGAGGCTCACGACCGGCTTATATGTATAAATACAGCAAAAGATATTGATGATCCCGACAGGCTCAGGTATTCAAAGCAGGAGTATCTGAAAACTGAAGAAGAAATGAGAAAGATCTTCGGTGATATGCCCGAAGCTATTGATAATGTTGCCGAAGTAGTAGGTAAGATTGAGAAATACAAGCTCGATCATGAGCCTATAATGCCTGACTTCGATCTGCCCGAAGGGTATAAGGATAAAGATGAGTACCTCAGGTACCTTACATACAAAGGGGCAAAGGAGAGATGGGGTGAGCTTACTCCAGAACAGATCGAAAGGATAGATTTTGAGCTTGTAACAATTGCCAAGATGGGATTTCCCGGATATTTCCTCATCGTTCAGGATTTTCTCCGGGCAGCCCGTGAAATGGGTGTTGCAGTTGGTCCTGGAAGAGGTTCTGCTGCCGGATCGGCTGTTGCTTACTGTCTCAGGATAACTGATATAGATCCCATAAAGTATGGCCTTCTGTTCGAGAGGTTCCTTAATCTTGACAGGACATCGATGCCCGATATCGATATCGATTTTGATGAAGACGGAAGAGAAGCTGTATTTAAGTATGTGGTCAATAAATATGGGCGCGACAAAGTGGCTCATATTATTACATTCGGGTCAATGGCTGCAAAAATGGCCATCAGGGATGTGGCAAGAGTACAGAAGCTGCCCCTTCCTGATGCCGATCGTCTTGCCAAACTCATTCCCGATAAACCAGGAACAACGCTCGTTCAGGCTTACAGCGAGGTACCGGAACTGGCAAAAGAGAGAGAATCGTCAAACAAGCTGATCTCGCAGACACTTAAATATGCCGAAGTACTTGAAGGCTCAATAAGACAGACAGGCGTCCATGCCTGCGGTGTCATAATAAGCAAAGAACCTCTTGACAATTACATCCCCCTCTGTACAGCCAAAGATGCTGAACTTGCAGTTACTCAGTATGACGGAAGCCATGTTCAGTCGGTAGGTCTGCTCAAGATGGATTTTCTAGGACTGAAAACCCTTTCAATAATCCGGGATGCCGTTGATAACATAAAGAAATCGAAGGGAATAACAATAGATATTGATACTATACCGCTTGATGATAAAAAAACCTATGAACTTTTCAGTAACGGTGAAACGACAGCTATCTTCCAGTTTGAATCCACCGGGATGAAGAGATATCTGAAGGAGCTCAGGCCAAACAGATTTGAGGATCTTATTGCAATGAATGCCCTTTACAGACCGGGACCGATGGAATATATCCGGGAATTCATAAAGAGAAAACATGCCGGCAGGAAGGTTGAATATACACTTCCTGCAATGGAAAAATATCTTAATGATTCCTATGGAATAACGGTTTACCAGGAGCAGGTGATGCTTTTATCCCAGGCGCTGGCAGGATTTACAAAAGGAGAAGCTGATTCTCTCCGGAAGGCGATGGGAAAGAAGAAACGATCCATAATGGATGAGATGAAGGTAAAATTCCTTGAAGGCTGCCTGAAAAATGGTTATGATAACCAAACCATTGAAAAGATCTGGACAGACTGGGAATCTTTTGCTGAGTATGCATTCAATAAATCCCATTCAACATGTTATGCCCTTGTTGCATATCAGACCGGTTACCTGAAAGCCCATTTCCCCGCTGAATTTATGGCTGCTGTCCTGAGCCGTAATATAAATGATATCAAGAAAATAACCACTTTCATGGACGAAACCAGACGTATGGGAATGGAAGTTCTGGGACCGGATGTAAATGAAAGTAATGTGAACTTTACAGTAAACAAGTCAGGAAATATCCGTTTTGGCCTCGGAGCAATAAAGGGTGTCGGAGAAAATGCAGTGATGCAACTCATTGAAGAGAGAGAAAAAAATGGATCCTACAAGGATATTTATGACCTTATGGAGAGGGTGAACCTTAACTCACTCAACAAAAAGAACCTTGAAGCCATGGCAGTAGCCGGTGCATTCGACTGTTTTGAAAATATTACAAGGTCACAATACTTTGCACTCGACACAAAAGGCTCAAGCTTCATTGAAAGCCTTATACGCTACGGGCATAATGCAAAAACAATAAAACAGACCAGCAGCCATACACTTTTCGGAGAATCAGGCGGTTTCGATCTTGTTAAACCGGAATCCTCAACCTGCCCCGACTGGCCCAAGCTCGAAAAGCTTAACAGGGAAAAAGAGGTGATCGGCATCTATCTTTCTTCCCATCCCCTGGATGATTTCCGTTTGGAAATCAATACTTTCACTACAGCTACACTCGCTGATCTGCAGAATCTTCAGAACTACCTCGACAGGGAAGTGACAGTTGCAGGTATGGTTACCGAAACAAAAAACGGGATAAGCAAAAATAACAAACCATACGGATCACTGACCCTTCAGGATTATACCGACTCGTTCAGGTTTATTCTGTTCGATAAAGATTATATCGACAACAGCAAATTCTTTACTATTGGCTATTACCTTCTTATTAAAGGTAAAGTGCAGAAAAGAAAATACAGGGATGATGAACTGGAATTCAGCATCAGGAAGATCTATCTGCTTTCAAGCGTTAAGGATGAACTTATTAAAAGTGTGACACTTAAAATTAATCCCGGAAATATCGATCATGAGCTGATCAATGCACTTAAACAGCTGATAAGTGAAAACAAGGGAGAAACGGAACTCAGATTTCTGTTCCTTGATAATGAGGATAAAATATCTCTTCCGATGTTTTCAAGGACACAGAGAGTAAGGCTCAATAATGAGTTTCTGGCTTATCTCGAAGATCATCCTGCGATTGATTTTAAAGTTAATTAGTTATCTTTGGCCTCTGAATCCTGAATCATTTAAATTTTAAAAATATGGCAATTGAAGTAACTGACGGGAATTTTGAAGAAGTTGTGTTAAAATCGGATAAACCGGTGATCGTTGATTTCTGGGCTGAATGGTGTGGTCCCTGCAGAATGGTCGCCCCTGTTATGGAAGAGATATCAAAGGAGTTCTCTGATAAAGCTGTTGTGGCCAAATGCGATGTTGACAGCAATCCCCAGGTGACTTCTAAATTTGGAATAAGAAATATCCCAACGGTATTATTTTTCAAAGATGGCAAAGTTGCCGACAAACAGGTCGGAGCAGTGCCCAAGAATAATTTCGTCAGTAAACTAAATGCTCTTCTCTGATAGTGTGCCGGTAATCAGGCTGAATTAATCAGGAATTATGACAGTATGCGTCTTTGCAGCTTCGAGTAGCAGAGTTGATCAGGAATTTTGCAGGGAAGCTGCCCTGCTTGGCTCACTGCTTGCAGGAGCAGGTATTGATGTAGTTTTCGGAGGAGGAGGCATAGGCCTGATGAATAATCTGGCTGACGCCGTAATTGAGAACGGAGGCAGGATTACAGGTATAATTCCTGCTTTTATGCAGGATGAGGGCTGGGGCCATAACGGGGTGACTGAAACGATAGTTACCCGGGATATGAGTGAGAGGAAGAGAAAGATGTTTGAAATGTCCGACGCTGTTATCGCATTGCCCGGTGGTATGGGAACCCTGGAGGAGCTTTCCGAAGCAATAACACTCAAACAACTCAGCCTGTTCGACGGACATATAATAATCCTCAATACCCGGTGCTTTTATAACTCACTGCTCGATTTTATTGATAAAATGGTTGAATACAACTTCCTCAGGAGAGAACATAAGGGAATATGGAAGGTTGTAAATACTCCTGAAGAGGTTCTGGAAGCCCTCAGAAACAATGATAAAGGAAATGAGGAATGGCGGAAGATCGCGAAAATATGATCCTTCAACTATCTGAATTGTCCTGTACTAATTTCCCATATAATTAATCAGAACAATTTTTGAATGAAGAACATCAGAACAAACGAAGTCAGAAATCAGAACTTCTGACTTCGCTGTTCGTTTGTTCAAATGTTCTTACTTCAATC
>CAZWUB010000059.1:5654-20115 GCA_964637415.1 uncultured Rikenellaceae bacterium | reverse complement strand
GTGATGACAACAAGATAGAACTTTCATTTAGTGTTGATCCGCTTTCGGAAATAAACTCATACCGGATTGAGAGAAAAACAGGTAATGACGGAGATTATGAACAGATACATCAATTTACATCCTCCGATAAATCCCTGTCATATATTGATAACAAAGCAGATATCAGTAAGATCAATTATTACAGAATAGCAGCCCTTAATAATTGCGGAACACCGGTAACATATTCGAATATCTGTTCAAATATCGTACTGTCTGTTTTTCAAAATTCCGGTGAAATTAAACTGGAATGGAATGCTTACAGGGAATGGACCGGGGGGATCGGGTCCTACAGGTTATATGCAAATCCGGGCGATGGATTTACAGAAATTGAGACCATATCGCCGGATGACACAGTTATCATTATGAATTACAGGGATATTATGTATGAAGTATCTGGTGATGAGATATGCTTTATCCTGAAAGCTTTTGAAGCATCAAATCCGTATGGAGAACCGGGAGAAAGCAGTTCCCGGGCTGTCTGTGTCCAGGCTGAAATTAATATTATTGTTCCAGACACCTTCACTCCTGACGGCAACGGGATAAATGACCTTTTCTTTCCGGTTTTTTCATTCACTCCCGAAGAATATTATCTGCTTATCACTGATTTGCGCCGGCGGAAAATTTTTGAAACCAGAAATTTCATGGATAAATGGGATGGCCGGTTTAACGGAGCTTTAATGCCTGAAGGAGCATATCTCTGGATGCTTAAAATAAGAACACCTTCAGGAGATACAATTACGAAATCGGGAACACTTACCCTGATATTCAACAGGTAATATTTACTGTTACAGGATACTGTTTCCTGAACTAAAAATTGAATGAATAAAGCTATATTTGCAACTTCCGGAGAAAGTACCGAATTAATTTATGGGGAACAAGGATTTTTTTGATGAAGAGGATAAAAACCGTATTCAGGCTGAATACGATTCCCTTGTTAATAATCTTCTGAGATGCAACAAGCAAGGCGACATGGAACTGATCGACAAGGCTTTCAAGATTGCGAACGAAGCTCACTGGAATATGCGCCGCAAATCAGGGGATCCATATATTATGCATCCTATTGCAGTTGCTAAGATTGTTAATCAGGAAATCGGACTTGGTGCCAGATCGATAGCCGCTGCGTTGCTGCATGATGTTGTTGAGGACACTGATTATACTCTTGATGATGTAAAAAGGGATTTCAATCCGAAGATAGCTTCACTTATCGACGGTCTTACAAAGATATCAGGTACATACAACAAGCAGGCTTCATCTTCAATGCAGGCTGAGAATTTCAGGAAGATGCTCCTGACCCTTTCTGATGACATGAGGGTTATCCTTATAAAGATAGGTGACCGTCTTCACAATATGAGGACCCTGGATTCCATGCCGGAACATAAGAGGATGAAGATAGCAGGAGAAACTATATTCCTGTATGCTCCCCTGGCACAGAGGCTTGGTTTATTCTCGATAAAGAGCGAACTGGAGGATCTGAGCTTTAAATTCCGTCAGCCTCAGATATAT
Source organism: uncultured Rikenellaceae bacterium (assembly GCA_964637415.1). Taxonomy (GTDB): domain Bacteria; phylum Bacteroidota; class Bacteroidia; order Bacteroidales; family VadinHA17; genus LD21. Next base: position 18,573 of record CAZWUB010000059.1, on the reverse strand, counting down.
GATGAGATAGCTGTCAAGCTGAAGCACAGTGAAAAGAAATATTATGCCCTGATAAACAAATTTTCTCTCCCGATAATCGAGAAACTTTCTTCTGCCGGCTATAAATTCGATATCAACGGCCGCCCAAAATCAATCTTCTCGATATGGAAGAAGATGCAATCAAAAAATGTACCCTTTGAGGAGATCTATGATGTTCTTGCTGTAAGGATAGTCTTTGATCCTGTCCCCGAGGTATCGGAGAAAACACAGTGCTGGAATATTTATTCAATAATAACCGATACTTATCTGCCCAAGCCTGACAGGTTGCGGGACTGGATCAGCAGGCCAAAACCAAACGGCTATGAAGCGCTTCACCTTACAGTTATGGGCCCTGAAGGAAAATGGGTCGAGGTCCAGATAAGGAGCAGGAGAATGGATGAGATAGCTGAAAGAGGGTATGCTGCACACTGGAAGTATAAGGGAGATACAGCCCAGGAAAGTGAGCTCGATAAATGGATCAAAAAGATAAGGGTGATGCTTGAGAATCCCCTGGAGGATCCGATTGAATTCCTGGATGAGTTTAAGATGAACCTTTTTTCATCGGAAATAATGGTATTTACACCGAAAGGAACTCTTGTAAGCCTCCCGAAGGGTGCATCAGCACTCGATTTCGCGTATGAAATACATTCTGAGATAGGGAACAAAGCAATCGGTGCTAAAATAAATTATAAGCTCAATCCGATTAACGCAACACTTATGAGCGGCGATCAGGTAGAAATAATCACTTCAGATATAGCAAAACCTGAAAAGGAATGGCTGTCATTTGTCAGAACCACCAGGGCCAAGGAAGCTATCAAAGATGCGCTGAGAACAGAAACTGTCAGCAGGATCCAGAAAGGGATGGAAATTCTTGAAACCCGGCTCAAAGAACTGGGAGTATCTCCGAATGCTGAAATCCTTAAAAAATTGTTCCTCGCTTATGATGTCCCGAATAAGGATGAACTCTACTCAGGTATTGAACTCGGGATCATAAATCTGGATAACCTTAAAAAGATAATCCGTAAGAATGAATCAAAAAGTATTATCAAATACTGGGATCTCAAGTTCATTGGTCTGAGGAAGGAAACAAAAGAGGCTGAGGTCGAGACTGATGGTGAGAAAAAGGATGAGGTAAAGAAGAGAAAAAAGAAACAGGATGCAGGAACTCCTTTTCTTCTTCGTGAAGATGTCCAAAGCGCTGAACAATCTTATGAAATAGCATCCTGCTGCAAACCAATCCCCGGAGATGACGTTACAGGATACAGATCTCCTGAAGGCACAATAATAATTCATAAGCCAACCTGCCCAACGGCAATAAGACTGAGTTCCAATGAAGGAAACAGGATAATCGCCGTTAAATGGGCAATCCACAAGCTGGTTTCATTCATCGCCAGAATAAGTATAACAGGAATCGACAGGATAGGACTCGTAAATGAAATTACCAACATTATTTCTTACGAGCTGAAAGTAAATATGACACAAATTAATATCAATGTAAGCAATGGAATCTTTGAAGGCACTATTGACCTGTTTGTCCATCACACAAAAGACCTGAATAATCTTATCCTGAAAATATCAAATATAAAGGGGATAGAGAACATAAAAAGAGTCGAAGATTTCTCGAGATAAAGCACCCGCTTCCGGCATAATTGTTATTCCTATTTAAAAAATCCATATTTTTGTCTTTATTTTAAATTAGACCAAATATGATTAGTGATGATATTAAAGTAACTGTAAAAAAGATCTTCACTGAATATCTGGAAAAGAAAGAGCACAGAAAGACTCCGGAGAGATATGCCATTCTTGAGGAGATATATTCAGGGACAGGACATTTTGATATTGAGACTCTTTATATATCAATGAAAAACAAGAATTACAGGGTAAGCAGGGCTACATTATACAACACAATAGAATTACTTCTCGACTGCAACCTTGTTGTGAGACATCAGTTCGGCAAGAACATTGCCCAGTTTGAAAGAGCTTATCAGTGTGGGCAGCATGATCACCTTATCGATACCGAAACCGGTACTGTTATTGAATTCTGTGATCCCCGGATAGCCGAAATTATAAAAAGCGCCTGTGAGCTGAATAATTTCAGCCCCGTTTATCACTCGCTTTACATTTACGGCAGGCTTAAAGGAAAAGAAAAGGTGTAATTTACTCAGGCCTGATACAGATTTCAGAAAGCATAGCCGAAACTTAAGCCAAACGGCACGCTTACACTGGCTCTGTCTTTGAAAGAATCGGTGTCCCAGTCAGTACCTGTTATTTCCCATTTTCTTGAAACGAATCCGAGCCCTGTAAAGATATCCAGCGTAAATCCGCCTGAAGTGATCATTTGGTACCCAAACACCCCGTTTATATTAAGCTTGGTTGCACCAATTTTTTGCGCTTCATCAGTTTTATTCTTAATATTGGCTGAAGCATATGATATGTGAGGTCCTACATAAAATCCCTCAGGAGCTGACAGGTCACGGCTAAGGTAATATTTATACCAACCCTGGAACCTGAAACCGCTTGTTTTAATTCCCGAAATTTCAGCATTTTCTTCATCTGAGGCAAGATCATCAAGATTTATCAGAACACTCGGTCCGATAAATCCTACCCCAAGCTGAACTGAAGATTTTTCTGAAACAGCCGTTTCAAAAAGTGCCTTATATTCACCTGTGAGCGGAAGTACAATCAGCCAGAAAGGTCCTCCCAGTGCTGAAAGCGGATTTGTTTTAATAGTAAATTTAAAATCCTTTTCACCAGATTCCTGCTGTGAAAAAACAGGATTTACAACAAATAACATTGCTAAGGCCAGAACTGTAAAATACTTAATTTTTTTCATAGACATTGATTTGTAAAATAATATAGTTTATCAGAACAGACACATAAAATTACTACTTAATCAAGTATATAACAAATTACCTGTTGAATTGTTTCCAACAATTTAATATTTCATTTAACAATAGTTGATTTCAGAATCATTTATTAACATTAAATCATTATGAAGCAGCTGGTATAATTTTTTTCGTAACTTGTGATCAGTTTTACTGTAAATGATATTTTTATAATATGAACATTGACATACTGTTAGGCCTTCAGTGGGGCGATGAGGGTAAAGGGAAGATTGTGGACGCCATCAGCCCGGATTATGATATAATTGCACGATTCCAGGGTGGCCCGAATGCCGGACATTCACTAGAATTCAACAATGTCAAGCACGTCCTTCATCTGATCCCGTCCGGCATATTTCATCGCGATAAGATAAACATTATAGGTAATGGTGTTGTAATTGATCCTGCCGTTTTCAAAAAGGAAACAGAAACGCTGGGATTGTCTGTTGATGAACTAACAAAGAGACTTGTTATTTCAACCCGGGCAAACCTTATTCTGCCGGGCCACCGTATCCTTGATGCTGCCTATGAGAGCAGCAAGGGAAACACAAAAATAGGCTCAACCCTAAAAGGTATTGGTCCGGCTTATACAGACAAGGCCGGCAGAAACGGATTACGGGCAGGGGAAATTTTAACAGACAATTTCAGGGATCTGTATGATGAAAGACTGAGGGATCATCTTACAATACTTAAGAATTATGATTTTAATTTCGATATCGGGGAATATGAAGCCGGATGGTTTGAAGGTATTGAACTGATGAAGAAGTTCAGGATAGTGAATACCGAATACCTTATCAATAATCTTATTTCTTCGGGTAAAAGGATGCTTGCCGAAGGTGCACAGGGAACAATGCTTGATGTTGATTTCGGATCATATCCCTTTGTCACATCTTCGAATACAATTTCAGCCGGAGCCTGTACCGGGTTGGGTATTTCTCCAAAAAAAGTGGGTGAAGTTTTCGGAATTTTCAAAGCATATTGTACAAGGGTTGGAAGCGGCCCCTTCCCCACTGAGCTTGAGGACGAGACTGGTAACACATTACGCCGGAAGGGCAATGAGTTTGGTTCAACAACCGGACGCCCCAGGAGATGCGGATGGCTTGATCTTCCTGCTCTTAAATATGCTATTATGATAAATGGTGTTACCAGGCTCTTTATGACAAAAAGTGATGTTATGTCCGGATTTGATACAGTAAGGGTATGTACATCTTATTTGTCCGGCGGGGAAAAATGTGATGAGATCCCCTTTGGAAGTACTGATATTGAGCCTGTTTATACCGAACTGCCGGGTTGGAAGGAGGACATTTCTGAACTAAGGGAATTCAGTGATCTGCCTTTAAACCTCAGGAACTATATCAAATTTGTTGAGGATCGGACAGGAATTCCTGTTACAATGGTTTCTGTCGGTCCCGACCGCGAAGAAACAATTTTCAGGAAATAAACCCTGATTATTACCTTCTTACATAGATCCAGGAATCAATCTCAACAGTGTCCTGGAATTGATTTACACGGGCAATTGCTCTTCTCACACTTTCATGTGATTCGGCCGACACAAGAGAGAACTGGCTGTTTTCCTTCTGTATTATCTGAACATCATATCCCCTGTTCCGGTAGTTTTCAGCACAGGCTTCGGCATATTCGGGGGTTATAAAGCTTCCCACTATTATATTATATCTTGATTCAAGTTCCATCTGCCGCTCGTCAGCCATCCTTAATGAATCAAGCCGCTCATTTTCAATCACAAGCAGACTGTCATTCACATGTTTTATAGAATCAGCTACCCTGATACTGTCCTGTCTGGCCTGCCATTCAGCCATAAGCCTGTCTTTTTTACCGAAGAGCTTCTTCTCCTTAAAGAACTTACATGAAGATGCCATCGCAATCATCAAAACAATAAAAATTGCCGTGAGTTGTCTCATAATTTCAGAATAATGATTTAATAAATTGCCTTCCACTAATTTACGATCAAAGATAAAAATTTTTGACGAGTTAAACAAAAAGTTATAAACATGTTTGGCTGTGGAAGATATTATGGATTTTGTATATTAGACATCTCAAAAATATTAATAATATTAAATTCCTTATGAAATGAAATCTATAATCCAGTTCTTCGAAGAGAGTGTTGATAAGTTTGACAGTAACGTTTATTTATGGGAGAAGACCCACGAAAAATATGAAGGAACAACTTATGGTGAGACAAGGAAGCAGGTATATGAATTTGCTGCAGGGCTGATTAACCTGGGGATCAAAAAAGGTGACAGACTCAGCCTGCTTTCTGAGGGCCGTAACTCCTGGGTTATCGGAGAACTTGGAGTCCTTTATGCCGGAGCTGTTAATGTTCCCCTTTCAACAAAACTAAATCCCGAAGAACTCCGTTTCCGTCTCGATCATTCAGAATCAAGGATTTTACTGGTTTCAACATTACAGTATGCAAAAGTCAGGGAGATAATAAAAGAGTGTAAAACTCTTGAAAAAATAATACACTTCGATACACAGGAAGAGTATGAACCTGATGAAATTCATTTCAATGAGGTCAGAAAACTGGGAAGGGAATGGCTCGAATCACCAATGAACGTACTCAAGTTTGAGGAAATATATAAAAATGTAAAACCTTCCGATTTTGCAAATATATGCTACACTTCAGGTACTACTGCCGATCCCAAAGGGATCATTCTGACACACGGAAATTATATAACAAATGTGTATCAGTCTTACAGTCTGATGGATATCCCTTCATTTTATAAAACTCTGCTTATCCTGCCGTGGGATCATTCTTTCGGACACACATGCGGGATATTTGCCTTCATGGGAAGAGGTGCCAGCATAGCTTCTGTCAAGGCAGGAAGAACTCAGATAGAGACACTAAGAAATCTTCCTGTATGTCTTAAGGAAATAAAGCCAAACCTTCTGATGAGTGTTCCGGCTATTGCAAAGAATTTCAGAAAGAACATAGAAAAAGGCATTAAGGAAAAGGGAAAGCTTACCGAGATGCTTTTCAACCATGCCCTGAAAATTTCATATTCATATAATAAGGAAGGCTGGAACAAAGGCCAGGGATTGCAGAAACTGAAAAAACCTCTTCTGGATCTGTATGATAAAATATTGTTCAGTAAGATCCGTGAAGCCTATGGCGGGGAGCTTGACTATTTTATTGGTGGCGGTGCTCTGCTTGAGATAGAATTGCAAAGGTTTTTTTATGCACTAGGAATTCCAATGTACCAGGGTTATGGATTATCAGAAGCATCTCCCGTCATCTCATCGAACTCCTCATCACGCCATAAACTTGGATCCTCAGGTGTACTTGTAAACAATATGGACCTCAGGATATGTGATGAAGACGGGAAGGAGCTTCCCGTCGGACAATCAGGAGAAATAGTGATACGGGGGGGTAATGTTATGCATGGTTACTGGAAAAACGATACCGCAACAAGGGAAACAATTAAAGACGGATGGTTGTATACAGGTGATATGGGATATATGACGGAAGACGGTTTCCTTTATGTCCTTGGACGATTCAAAAGTCTTCTTATCGCAGATGACGGGGAAAAATTCTCTCCCGAAGGAATAGAAGAAGCTATTTCCGAACAATCAAAGTATATTGATCAATGTATGCTTTACAATAACCAGAAGCCATACACCGTGGGCCTTATTGTTCCAAATCAGCATTCGCTTAAACTCTGGCTCGAAGAGAAAAACCTTACCGCCGATACTGAAGAAGGCAGGCGGGCAGTACTGAACCTTCTGGAAAGTGAGGTAAATGAATACCGGACAAATGGCAAATACGGCAGGATGTTCCCTCAGAGATGGCTGCCCGTTGCAATTGCAATCCTTGATGAAGGCTTTAACGAAGATAACGGATTAATGAATTCAACAATGAAGATCGTAAGAGGTAAAATAATGACCCGTTACAATGAACTTATAGAATTCCTTTATACGCCTGAAGCCAAGGATGTCACAAATGAAAGGAATCTCGAGGAGGTAGAAAAAATGAAGCTGGGCTAAATCCTGCTTCTGTTCAACGACAACATCCGGGAACCTTTTTGACGCTCAATAAAATTTATTATACATTTGCCGCGGATTCCGTGTCAAAAAAATATAAAAATGAGTGTTCTGAAAGGATTGAAACCAGCACTGGTATGGCATTACTTTGAGGAGATCTGCAGAATTCCGCGACTTTCAAAAAATGAAGAAAAAATAAGAGAGTATCTTCTTGCATTTGCCAGAGGTACTAAGCTTGAAGCAAAGGAAGATCAAACCGGAAACATTCTTATAACCAGACCAGCCCATCCAGACTTCAGGGACAGGAAAACTGTTGTCCTTCAAAGTCATATGGATATGGTTGGTGAAAAGAATGCAGATCATCCTCACGACTGGTCAAAGGATCCCATCATTCCTTCAGTTGCAAAAGGTTGGGTAGTTGCAAACGGCACCACTCTGGGAGCTGATGATGGAATCGGTATTGCGGCCCAGATGGCAATACTATCAGACATGAACCTCAAAGCCGGTGAAATAGAGTGCCTGTTTACAGTAGATGAAGAATCAGGCATGACAGGTGCAAAAAATCTTGAAAAAGATTTCTTCAAAGGGAGGATATTGTTAAATCTTGATTCGGAAGATGAAGGTATCCTCTTCATAGGTTGTGCAGGCGGATTGGATACTGTAGGTACAATGTCATTCAGAAGAGAACCACTGCCCCCGGGATCAGCAGCAATTGAAATTTCCGTAACAGGTTTACACGGAGGTCATTCCGGTGATGAGATCCATAAAGGATATGGTAATTCAGTAAAGATTATGACCAGAATACTGCGTGATCTTGATGAAAGGTACGGTATCCTTTTAAGTAACCTGGACGGTGGGAATCTCCGCAATGCAATTCCCCGCGAAGCTTTTGCAACAATAGTCGCAGAAAAATCATTATCAGACAGTATCATAAGCCGGATAAAGGAGCTAAATGATATTATCCGCACTGAATTTGGCGACCTTGAGATCGATCTTATTATCAATTCGGTGGAATGCAGCCTTCCGTCATTTGTGACAGACCGCGAAACACTGGCCAGCCTTTCAGATATGCTGACCTGCTGCCCTCACGGAGTAATTGCCTGGTCAAAAGACATGGAGGATCTCGTTGAGACATCAACAAATCTGGCATCAGTCAAATTTCATGATGGTGATAAAATAAAAATTGTAACAACCCAGAGAAGCTCTGTTGATTCCTCAAAAAAGGAAACTGCGGCACTAGTCGGTTACTGCATGAAAAAGGCCGGCGCAGAGGTTTTTCATTCCGAAGGCTACCCGGGATGGACTCCGGACATGAATTCTGAGATCCTTAAAATAACAAGACAGTCATACAGGAAGCTTTTTGGAAAAGAAGCGGCAGTAAAAGCAATCCATGCCGGACTTGAATGCGGGCTTATCTATGAAAAATTCAGGGGTATAGACATGATCTCCTTCGGACCTACAATCAGGGGTGCACATACCCCGGAGGAGAAGATTGAAATCATTACGGCAACAATGTTCTGGGATCTTCTTATTGATGTTATAAACAATATACCGTTAAAAGCCTGAGAAAATGCCTTACTTTCCTCCGCAGTTGTCAGTCAAGACTGAAGAATTCTTCCTTGCCGGCAGCGCATACGGGGCATAGGTAATCGTCGGGAAGATCACTGAAAGGTGTCCCTGGCATAATATCAGCATCCGGATCTCCTTCTTCAGGGTTATAAATATATCCGCATATCTGGCACTTATACTTTTCCATTAATTCGTTAATTGGTTTCAGGTATTTTTATTTTCGCATATCTCAATAAGTACGCCCCCGGAAGATTTCGGATGGAGAAAAGCAATATCGAGTCCTTCAGCACCTTTTCTCGGGACCAAATCAATAAGAGTAACACCATTATCCTCAGCATGCTTAAGCTGGCCTTCAATATCCTTATATGCAAAAGCCAGATGGTGGATACCCTCTCCCCTTTTTTCAATAAACCTTGCAATAGGTCCTGCCGGATCAGTTGATTCCAGCAGCTCAATCTTTGTAGGCCCGACCATAAAAAATGCGGTCTTTACTTTCTGGTCAGCTATCTCTTCAATCTTATAACATTTAAGACCAAAGATCTTTTCATAGAAATTGATTGAGGAAGCAAGGTCCTTTACAGCAATTCCGATATGTTCAATATGTGTAGGGGTCATAGTATAAGGAATTATTAAAGGATCACGATCACTAGAAGGGGAATTCGACCGGAACCTCTACATCAGCCTTTTCCTCAGGAGGTTTTTCTGCAGCCTGATGAACAGGGTTGCCATCCACAAAAATCGCCTTAAAAGGTGTTGTAGGGCAGGCAAATTCACAGTGTCCGCAGCCAATGCAGATATCCACATTGGTTTCGGGTATAAGGAGATTACCCTCATACGGAACCATATAAACCGCTTTGGTCGGACAGGATTCAGAACAGGCTCCACAGGCTGTCTTTTCCGTTTTTACGATGCAATTATCCTTGATAAAGTTCACTTTCCCCAGCTGAGTAAGTTTTTTGGCCTCCAGCAGAAGAGGACGGAGAGCATATGTCGGACACACCTCTGTACACCTTGTACAGTTAAATGTACAAAAGCTCTTATGATAATCCATCACAGGCAGCATAATCCCGTCAAGGCCATACTGAAAAAGGGCGGGTTTAAGAACCCCGTTGGGACAGGATGAAATACATAGTGAACATGCAGTACAGGCTTTTTTAAAATCTTCAATTGATCCTGCTCCGGGCGGACAAACAGGAGATGTTCTGTTTTCAGGAACTGTTGATGCATTCTGAGGAACAGGTGCTTTCTTGTCCTGACCACCAAGAACACCGGGCATACCTAAAATCATTGCAACCGCACCGGCAATAAATTTGCGCTTATCAGTATCGGTTACGTGGTCTTTCTTTTTAAGTCTTACCAATCCGTATGAAAGTGCTTTATCAGGACATATCTTTATGCAATTGAAGCAGTCAACACAGCGGGAAACATCTACCTTCTGCTGCAGAAAATCGATACAGGATGATTTACAACCTACAGAACAACGTCCGCATTTTGTACATTTGCTTTCATCAAACTTAATCCTTAACAGCGAAACCTTTGAAACCAGGCCAAGCAGTGTACCTACCGGACATATCATATTGCAATACAGACGACCTCTCATAAATGACAGCAAACCGAACAGAAGCAGAAAAATCGCAGGTATCAGATATGCAAGCAGTTTGAATCCGCTTATCGTTATGTGGCTCAGACTGTAGTTATCAAATTTACCGAGTATCCCGGCAAAGAAATTATTAATTACTATAACTACAGGTTTTATGAAATATGTAACACTCCTGCCGAAAATGCTATAGGGATCAAGCAGTATCAGGAGCCACATCCCCAGAAATAGCGATACTGCTAAAGTCAGGGCGAGAATAGTATATCTTAATATTGTGAATGGCCTTTTAAAACCATATCTTCTGAACTTCTTTCTGACACGACCGCCAATTCTGCTGGAAATATCCTGAACAATACCCAGGGGACAAAGAAATGAGCAATATGTTCTTCCTGTTATAAGAGTAAGTATCAGTACTGCTATAAATCCTGCTGTTAAAAGAGTACCCAGATCAAGGAATTTTAAGACAGACGGAACAAATTGGAGAGAAACAAGGATGTTGATATATTTCGATGGTATCAGATATTTGAAATCTGAAAATACAACGAAGAAACACAGAAAAACGAGGACTGAAAAAAATATCCGGAAACTTCTCAGAAAAGAGGATCTCATCAGAAATTACATTTTTATTCTTTTAATATTCAGCGAATCGATATCCATATTCCCCAGACCAAGTTTATATGCCATAGGAATATATTCTATTTTCGAGGTTTCGACGCCCAGCAGTTTTGATGCAGCTGTATCTCCGGCTACCCAGTCAGTTGTGATTATCTGTGATCTCATCTGCACAACATCCGCTTTTGATACACCCTGGGGACCATGCTTTACCATAACATTATAACAATCTATAATATTAAGGGCAGGTTTTTTATGGAACAATGCATAATCGACAATGCACTGGTTCAGATCGTTCGCATGCCAGTAACCCCTGTCCCATACGACTCCCATCATATTCTTGAGGCAGCAGGTCATTCTCGTGGAATTATGGTCCTTAAGAACAGGTACATTAATAAAGACATCTGCGTCAAGAACAAGTTCATGTACCTTGGTTTTTTTAAGCTTTACCCCACCGGGTACTTCAACTTCCTGGTAATATTTTTCTGAAGTTGCCGGGACAACTTTTGCACCGGCACTTTTTGCTGCCTTCTCGATCCCTGAGTTTTTGTAGGAGTTCACACCATTATCAATTGTATGATCAAAAACATAGACCTCTTTTGCACCGGCTTTGAAACAATGTTCAACAATCCTTTTCACAAGTATCGGATTAGTGTTTGCTGCCAGTTCGGGAATAACATCCCATCCGATATTTGGTTTGATAACAACTTTTTGTCCTTTTTGAACAAATGTTCCGATACCTCCCATTTCCTGAATACCCAGATCGAACATTGAATCGGGATTGCCGCCCATTACTGCAACCATATCATATTTTTCACTGACAGTAACCGGACGCATAATTTCAAACCGCCCAATGCTGAATACAGCTCCGGCAGCCAATCCTGCACCGGCTGTTTTGCTGATAAAGTCCCTTCTTCTCATACTACGTAATAAATTTTCTGGTTTACTCTGACAATAAGAGGCCCAAATTACAATTTTTTTTGCTAACCTTAACCAGTTTAATATATCATATTGGTCTTTGGGATTCACTGACCGTTTTTTTAACTTTATTTAATATTGGTTGTTACTTATTTAAAATTCTTATCCGAATGAAAATACTTTATTATGATTGTTTTTCCGGAATCAGCGGAGATATGAACCTTGGAGCAATGCTGGATCTCGGTATCGAAGAGACTTATCTGAGGGCAGAACTTAAAAAAATAGGTCTGCCGGGATGGGAGCTCGATGTCAGAAAAGATCAGAGACATGGCATAACAGGAACAAAAGTTACAGTAAAACTGACTCATCATGAACATGCTCACCGTCATCTCTCCGACATTGAAAAGATCATTGACACTTCTGCTCTTGATTTAAAAACCAAAGAATTAAGTAAAAAGATCTTCATGAAGGTAGCGGAAGCAGAAGCTTCAGTTCACGGGGTTCCTCTTGACCATGTACATTTTCATGAGGTTGGTGCCGTTGACTCTATAGTAGACACAGTAGGTGCAGCAATATGTTTTAACGCATTGAAGGTCGATGCCGTATTTGTCGGGTCTGTTGAACTGGGTGGTGGTTTTGTAAATTGCAGTCATGGCCGTTTGCCTGTCCCGGCCCCTGCCACAGCAGAAATAATTAAGGGTATACAGGTAAAAAAGGGGGGAGCAGAATTTGAAACTACAACACCAACTGGTGCCGCTATTTTAGCTTCCCTCGGTACACATTTCACAAATCTGCCTGATTTTAAGATCACAAATACCGGCTATGGAGTGGGACAAAAAGAGGATCCTGATGTTCCAAACCTTCTCAGGGTCTTTCTCGGGGAAGCTGAAAATCCTGCACCAGGACATGATGCACTTTTCATTCAATGCAACATTGATGATATGAATCCGGAATTTTATGACCATATCTGCGAAAGACTCTTCAAAGCAGGAGCAGCTGACGTTTATATCTCCGGCACAATTATGAAAAAAGGAAGACCCGGGAACATACTTAATATAATTTGTGAAAAGGGGAAAGAAGATATCCTGAAAGAAATAATTTTTACTGAATCCACCTCAGTCGGTGTGAGAACATTCTCTTTCAGAAAAGATACGCTTTCAAGGAGATTTGACAGGATCGATACTATTTACGGTATGGTTACATTAAAGCGCTCGTTTTATAAAGACAAAGAAGTATCGTGCAAACCTGAATACTCGGAATGTAAAGCAATTGCCGATGCAAAAGGCATCCCCGTAAAAGAAGTCTACAACAATATAATGGCTTC
>CAZWUB010000059.1:0-5554 GCA_964637415.1 uncultured Rikenellaceae bacterium | reverse complement strand
CAATTCTCCGCGATCTCGGTTCGTTCGTTGTTGGATTCTCAGGAGGACTGGACAGCTCTTTTCTTGTTCACAGAGCTTCTTTGCTGAATGATATTAAGTTCATGGCTGTCACAATCCACACTCCTTATGTGCCTGAACGTGAGTTAAGGGAATCAAAAGAATTTTCTTCACAGTATAAAATTAACCATGAAATAATTGAGGTTCCGTTTCCCGATAACATCAGGCAAAATCCTGAAGGAAGGTGTTATTTATGTAAAAAAACTCTTTTCGGTATTATAGTCGGATATGCTTTGAAGAATGGTTACAGGTATATTGCTGACGGCACAAATACAGATGATAAAAATGATTACCGTCCCGGACTAAAGGCATTGAGGGAAATGAATATCAGAAGTCCGCTGGCAGAAGCCGGATTATCAAAAAAGGAAATAAGGGAGCTGGCTAAAGAGGCTGGATTATCTTTCTGGGATAAACCGGCATTGTCATGCCTGCTTACGAGGATTCCTTTTAATACAGATGTAAGTGAAAATATGCTTGGTATGATTGAAAAAGCCGAAGATCATCTTCATGAAAAAGGCTACCCGGGTACAAGGGTCAGGATGCATGGTGATATAGCAAGAATTGAATGTGATCCCCTCTACATTCAAAGGCTTGTCAATGATCCTGAGCTGGGGTCTATAGTTGCAAAACTTAAAAATATCGGCTTCAGATATGTATCTTTGGACCTTGAAGGTTACAGAACAGGAAGTATGAACTCAACAGATCCGGTAAAATGACGGCAAAAGACATAGAGAAACTGCTTAATGATGTGCGTAACGGTACAACAAGCGTAGGGGAAGCCCTTGAAATACTGAAATCATTCCCCTATACCGACCTGGGATTTGCCAGGATAGACCATCACAGGGAGATGAGGACAGGTTATCCTGAGATAGTCTACTGTGCAGGAAAAACTATTGATCAGGTCAGGGATATATTCCGGGTGATGGCAGAAAAGGAGAACAATATTGTGGGAACAAGGGCGACGCCTGATATGTATGATGCAGTAAAAAGTGTCTGTTCCGGGGCTGTTTATTATAAAGAAGCGCGGATCATTTCAATTCAGAAAAAAACACCTGAAATACCTGAATCAAGGATTGCGGTCATAACCGCGGGTACATCCGATATTCCTGTTGCCGAAGAGGCTGCAGTCACTGCCGAGCTGCTCGGCAATAAAATAGTGAGAATTTATGATGCCGGTGTGGCCGGAATTCACAGGCTTGTTGACAAGCTCCCGGAAATAAGAAGCTGCAGGGTAATAATTGTTATTGCAGGAATGGAAGGAGCTCTTGCAAGTGTTGTTGGCGGATTGGTCGACAAGCCGGTCATTGCGGTTCCTACAAGCGTTGGGTATGGTGCAAATTTCAGCGGATTGTCAGCACTTCTTGCAATGCTTACAAGTTGTTCAGCAGGTGTGACGGTTGTAAATATTGACAATGGTTTCGGTGCCGGCTTTTCAGCAAGTATGATCAACAGGATGAAGTGACTATAATAAAAAATGTCAGGCAAAATCTTCCTGTCAACTGCCTATATGCCTCCTGCAGAATATTTTGCAAGGATAAAAGGTGCCTCTGAGGTATTTATTGAAGGAGAAGAGAACTATCATAAACAGTCATACAGAAACCGTTGTTATATACTGACTGCAGGAGGCACACAGTTACTTACGATTCCTGTTTACCTGGGAAGTCTCCATAAAACAAGGATACGAGATATTCGTATAGATTATTCGAAAAGATGGCAACAGATACATATAAGGGCCTTTAAATCGGCGTATAATTCATCTCCGTTTTTTATTTATTATTTCGGGACTCTTGAAAAGATCCTGCTCAGGGATCACAGGTATCTTCTTGATCTGAATATGGAACTCTTATCTGAACTTCTCAGGATACTGAAAATTGGAGTACAACCATTGTATACATCTGAATTCATACCTGTTAACAGTGTTGAAGGTGATTACAGATACTTAATAGGTCCAAAAAAAGAACCAACTTATGTTCAAAGGGAATACTTCCAGGTTTTTAGTTCACTGCATGGATTCGTACCCGGGCTGAGCATTATTGACCTTGTTTTCAATATGGGTCCGGAGGCTGCAGATCATTTATAAAAAAAAGCCTCCGGAGTCCGGAAGCCTTTTCCAAGGAAGTCAAACAAAGTATCAGTAACCAAATTTATATCCGAAAGTAAGTGAGAACATATTCCTGCCGATGCTCATATTTGATATCGCATCACCGGCGCTGCTTTGATAAAGAACATATTTACGCGAATTTATCTGTCTTGTAAAACCGAAGTCGACGAAAACATTTCTTTCCCTGAAACCTGTACCGACGGAGAATGTGTTATAATCAAGAGCTTTATTCAGATCATCAGAGGCAAAGGATTTTCCATAATAAGCATAACCGCCTCTGAAGTAAAGGTTATTATACCTCATCTCAGCTCCAATTCTGAAATTGCCCGCCGCCCGCAGGCTGTTTCTGATAGCTTCATTCTTATCATCATAAGGATATCCGTCACCTGTTTCCGAGAACTTTGCAGCAGAATAATCTACATATTCATAATCAGCACTGATCAGACCGATTTTCTTAATCTGTACAGCTACTCCTGCCATTGCCCTGAAAGGAGTTGTCAGAGCATAATTATATCTTACAGGATTGTTTTCGTAAGACCTGTTTTCACCATCCGTGAAGTTCGATGTTATATTATCATATACGTATTCATCTATTCTGTAAAGGGTTGGTGAGTGTATTGCTACACCGATCCGAACGGCATCAACAGGTCTGAAAATTCCACCCAGTTTTGCTGTAAAACCTGTTCCTGTGTTTTCGTAATGAAGAACATAATTAAAATCATCAAAACCATAGGGAGTTATTTCCCCGGCTTTTTCAAGATGCTCATAATGACTTATATAATAAATCCTGCTTACCCCCAGGGTCATCCCAAAATAGAATTTATCGGAATAATTTCCACCAATTGAAAATGAATGTTCGGATGTGCTGCCTTCAGTAGAAATGAGACGTCTTACAGTTTGTCCGTAATCTGCAAAGGCGCTGTCTCCATAGTACCAGAATATTGAAGCATAATCCCTGTCATATCCCGGAATTGTATCAATCAGGCCAGCCCAGTATGCAAGGTCAGCATCAGCGACATTATCATAAAGCTCTTCTTTATAATAACCATTGCTGATATCAGCAAAGTAATCGGCCATTGAACCACTATTACTAACACCCTTGATCAGTCCGTTCTGGGTAAGATTGCTTTTCATTGTATAGGTGTATCCAAAATTTAGTGAGATCAGTCCGGATTCTCTTTTGTTGTTTATTATATTAGCAACAATTCCTGCCTGATTGAGGTTGAAATTATAGAGATAATCTGAATTGATTCCGTTTAAATCAGATGTAGTTTTGATATGATAGAGCTGAGGGGTGACTGATATCTCGGATGATCTGAATACGCCCAGTCCGGCCGGATTCTGACTCAGTGTGGAAATATCTCCTCCCAGGGCGGTAAATGCTCCTCCCATCGACATGAATCGTGCTGTCCCGCCATAAAAGATCTGGGAATACCTTAATGCATCGTCAAAGTCCTGGGCAAAAAGCCCTGAAAGTGATGATACAAGTATTATTAATATTGAACTTAATTTCTTCATTTAATTTATTTTTCTTAATAGAATCCCACCACTCCAATTTTAGAATGAACCACAAGAACAATTAAATATTTTTTTACAACTATCTTCTGCCTCCTGACGACGAACCACTGCTACGGCCGCCTGAGGAAGATGAACCACCGGAGGATGAGCTGCCGGATGAGGAGCCGCCTGATGAATAACTGCTGCCTCCGCCGGAATAGCTGCCACCGCTGTATGTAGATGATCTTCCGGAAGAATAACCGGATGATGAGCGTGAACTGGAGGAACCAGATGAATAACCGGAACCGCTTTCAACACTTCTCCGTGAGGGCATCGAGTATGTTCCCTGATTACTGTACGAAGGTATTGACCTTGTCTGTCCCGAAGAGTAGGATGAAGAGCTGCTTCTCTGAGTACTCCTTGAAGTTTCAGGATATGCGGAACGCTGTGTCCCTGTATTGCTGTTAACCCTGCTGTTGTTATAGGAAGGTCTCGTGCTTGTTCTCGGATTACTGTAACTTGGAGTATAGCTCCTGTTCACATTATTATATTCAGGTCTTGCAGCGGGGCTTGTACTTCTTGTAGTTGTTGATCTGCTGCTTACTGAAGGATTCTGCCTTACAGCACCCTGATTGGTATTTACATCTGAAGCATTTACAGCTTCTCTGTTCACTGCTGTGGAGACTGACCTTCTTGAAACGTTAGTACTGCTTACAGAAGCTGGTCTTCCGCTTGTACCTGTTCCTGATCCTCCCGATACAGATCCGTCCCTGCGTGATGATGTGGCAGGCATCATTCTGTCGTTATAATTTGTTGAATATGTACTCTGGCGTTCTCTTCTTCCATAGGACACTGAGCTTTTATAGTCATTGTAACCATTTCCATAACCGTATCCGTATCCGCCATACCAGGGAGAATAATATCCCGAGTAGTAACCAGGATAATATGATCCGAATCCATTGTACCCTCCATAATACCCTCCATAGCCGCCATAGTAGCCGCCGTAGTAACCGCCATAGTAGCCATCGTAATAGCCTCCATAGTTACTGTAGAAAGGATCATAATAGAAGGGGTTATATGAGAAAGGACTGTAGTACGGTCTGCCGAAAGAGAAGCTCATTGACGGGAATCCCCATCCTGAATAGAAAGGATCTCTCCAGTAGGGATTGAAATAATTGCCATAGAACCTGTTCAGTCTTCCGGCGTATGAATAATTATCGTAATAGTAATTATTGATATTACCCCCTTTACCTTCGTATATTACAGCATCATCATAATCAACTGCATCTGAATACTCATCAGACACGAGAGTATCAGCTGCATAGATATTGTCGTAGTATTCCTCCGACCTTAGCGTGCTTTCAACTATCTTCTTCCTGGACGGCTCACGGGAAACTGTGATTGTCTGGTCTGAAGGCTGATAGTAAAGGTCATCATATTCCGACCCGGTGTAAAGTCTTGATGTGCAAGAACCCAGAACCAGGAGAGAAATGACCGCGATGTTTGTAAATACTTTCATGTTTGATTCCTTTTTATTTGATGTTTTCTTTAATATAATAAGCAAATATTATACCAAATTATTCCCACGACTTTATTAACTGATAGAAATATCAAATATAGTAAAAAATACGGGATCCCGTATTTTTTACCTTCTGCCACGGTTACCTGATGAATTTCCGGATGATCCCGATGACCGGGACCCCGATGAAGAGCTCCGTCCGTATGATCCGGATGACCTGCTGCCTGATGAACTTCCGCGGGACATTGCCGGAGCTGACCTTGATGGAGATGAACTACGCTGCGACATTGCCGGAGCTGACCTTGATGGAGATGAGCTCCTCTGAGACATTGCCGGAGCTGACCTTGATGGAGATGAGCTCCTCTGAGACATTGCCGGAG
>CAZWUB010000058.1:18473-20951 GCA_964637415.1 uncultured Rikenellaceae bacterium | reverse complement strand
GGTTCTCTCCGGGGATCAAAGTAGCTTCACGGGCTTTTTGTGAGACAATGGCTGATGAATTGATCGGACCTTTTATATTCCGTAACAATATCTGCCTGCCAGGTCAGGTAGTCGGCAACAGGTCGATTATTCTGTCCATCCATTCAAATTCAAACCTGCCTTCCTGAGGTTCAAAGAGACTCCATGTGGACTCCCCCACGCGGACAACACTCAGCCCGGCATCCTGCATCATCTGAACATCTTTTTCGAGCCTGTCATATGGCATGTATTCATGATAGTACGCAGCCCCATAGAGAATAGTTCGGAATTTATCAGGCTGGGCATTAATATATTGCATGCTTAGTAACAGGGATATTAAGGTTAATATACTTTTCATTATTGAATGAATTTTATTATAAGATTGTAAAATAATAAGAATTTAGCAGTCTTTGACTACCACTTTCCACAATTTAAGCTGTAAAATAATATTATTCTTTGGTTTTAATATTACAATTCTGTCCGATATGCTTAATTTTACATTTAATGCAAATATTTGCAGCCGAAATCATGTTTGGTTTAATCTGAAGAAAGAGGAAATTATAATGAAAGCAGAGTTTACAGCAATTATAGAAAAAGCACCGGAAGGCGGATTTTGGGCCATATGTCCTGAAGTGTCCGGTGCTAACGGGCAGGGCGAAACAATAGAGGAAGCCAAAATAAATTTACGTGAGGCTATAGAATTGATTTTAGTCCCTGCACCCTGCACCCTGTACCTTGCTCTTTAAATACCTAAATATCACTTAATAATAAAATTTCCCTTCAATTCTTCACTGTCTTTATAACCGTAACGGACTGCTTTTGTGCGGATATTGTAATTCCCGGGTTTCAGATGTAAAGGACCTGAATAGAGCAACCACCTGGGATTTTCTTTTTCTTCGAAGGTATATACTATTGATGCGCCATGTGTCGGGCAATAGAAGCCAAGTGTCATTGGAGATGAATAGGTCCCTCCCGTGCGATGATTTTTCGAATGACGTTCTTCGGGAGCATTGATTATGAAATATGGAATATCAGTCACCGGTTGTTTCATACCCGGCCACATCTGTGCGATCAGCTCGTTTTCGTTCATATGACCAAGGTCACCGGTTTCAAGTGTCCATTGCTCATGACGCTTCCTGAGATCAGCCAGTACAGATTTAAGTCCCGGATCATTTATCAGATTATTGATCTGGAATGGGTCAGCTTTCACATCATATAGTTCCTCCGGGGGCCTTGAATATGCCATCCAGGCTTTCTGAGCTCCCGTAAGCTTCCCTTCAGCATCGAGTCTCAGCATCTCTTTGTATATAGGCATATTGCTCAGGTAAGGCACCCATATCGGGAATGGTTCATTCGGATAGTAGTTCCTTATGTATAAATAATCTCTTGTTCGTACGGATCTTATCATATCATAAGATTCATCTACCCTGTCGCGGGCTGCAAAAACAGCATCACGAGGTTCTCCTTTTTGTGTGCCGAGGAAAGGGATGCCCTGCATATGAGCAGGTATGGGTATTCCCGTCAGTGACAGAACTGATGGCCCGAAGTCAATGGAGCTGATGAGACGATCGTCAACAGTACCAGCGTTCGCTTTATCAGGCCATTTGATAATCAAAGGTATATTCAGTCCCGAGTCATAAAGCCATCTCTTGCCTCTCGGTAATCCGTCACCATGATCGCCCCAGAAGAAAATTATTGTATTATTGAGTTCTCCTTCTCTTTCAAGTTCAGTAAGCAAAGTACCAACCACCGAATCGAGCCTGGCAATATTATCGTACATTTTGGCCAGATTCGTTCTTATAATCAGATTATCAGGGAAATATGGCGGCACTTTAACCAATTTCGGATCTGTTTTTACTTTTGAAATATCCCAGTTCTGGCTTTCATGGGTTCCTGTCCAGTTAAATACCGCAAAGAAGGGCTGGCTCTTATCTGGCCGGTTCTTATAGTGGGCTTTATTGTTGCATTCGTCCCATATACTTGCAGGTACATTATTTCCGGCGAACTGGTAATCGGTTTTTGAGTTGTTTGTGCAGTAATATCCTGCAGTCCGCATTGATTCAGTAAATGCTTTAACATAATGAGGAGGAACAGCTGTAAACTGAAGGGGATTATCTGCAGAGCGCCTGTATGACGTAGTTCTCATGTGCATGCATCCTATTGAAGTCTGGTACATCCCGGTAATTATACCGGCTCTGCACGGAGCACTTATTGCTGCAGTTGTGAACACATTAGTATAGCGGACACCCTGTGATGCCAGTTTATCGATATTAGGTGTCAGGGCGGCTTCGTCGCCGTAACAGCCCAGATGGGGGCTCATGTCCTCAGTTGATATCCAGAGGATATTTGGTCGTTTCTGTGGTTTCTGACCGGCAGCGTTGACACATAACAGTGCAGCTGCACTCATTCCAAGTAATTGTTTCAGACTGATCATTTGCACTTTTTTTGTTACACAGAGTT
>CAZWUB010000058.1:5872-18373 GCA_964637415.1 uncultured Rikenellaceae bacterium | reverse complement strand
CACAGAGTTCCACAGAGTTCATCCCTCTGTGTGTCTCTGTGAATCCTCTGTGGCCCTCTGTGTAATTGATTTAAATTCATTATGTTTAGAAATTACTGTACGAATCCTGCTTTACGCCTGTTTGCCCCCGGAGCCTTGGTAATGTCATCTCCCAGGTCCTGCCGTGCTTTTTCAGCAAGTGCTTCAAGCTCTTTAACCTTTTCGGGATAAAATTCAGCTACATCATACCATTCGCCCGGATCGCGTCTCAGATCATACAGCTCAGCTGATTCAATTTTTTCTGTCCCTGTACTTCCCGGCCATCCGTCACTCCCCGGTTTAAGTCCCCTGTAAGTTCTTCCGCTGTGAGGCAGAACAAGTTTCCAGTAATCTTTCTGCACAGCTTCCAGACTGTTTACCTGGTAATAGTAATACAATTCATGACGCGGAGTTGCTGTCTTATCACCCAGTAATAATGACAGGATGCTTATACCATCAATTTTCTTTTCAGGTAAACCTGCACCAGTAATTTCTGCAAGTGTTGGGAGGATATCCATCGCAGTAGCCAGTTTATTGCAAATCTCTCCTTCGGGGATCACTCCGGGCCACTTCATTATACAGGGAACCCTTTGTCCACCTTCCCAGCTTGTCCCTTTTCCCTCACGAAGTCCTCCGGTTGATCCGGCATGATTTCCGAAGTTGAGCCACGGTCCGTTGTCACTTGTAAATATCACCAGGGTGTTTTTTTCAAGATTATTTTTACCGAGTGCATTTAATATTTCTCCGACCGACCAGTCAACTTCCATCATAACATCACCATACATCCCCTGTTTGCTTTTACCACGGAATTTCTCAGATACCCCAAGGGGTATGTGGACCATTGAGTGTGGCATGTAAAGGAAGAAAGGATGGTTCCTGTGTTCTTCGATGAAAGCCACTGCTTTTTCTGTATATGTTGTAGTCAGTTTATCCTGGCCATCAAGGTTCCTTACCTCGGCGACCTTTTCGTTGCCCTCAATAAGAGGAAGGACAGGATATTTCATTAGTCTGTGGGTAGTATCTTTCAGATGTATCGGAACACCGTCAAAATCGACGGGCCACATGTCGTTCGAATAAGGTATGCCGTAGTAATAATCGAATCCATGTTGCAGTGGCAGAAATTCCCTGTGATGTCCCAGATGCCATTTACCGATAGCTCCGGTTTTATACCCCTTTGTCCTGAGCATTTCAGCAATTGTGGTCTCCTCAGGATTTATCCCGTTCTGTGCCCATGGCATGAGGGCGCCTGAAAAACCAACACGGTTGGGATAACAACCTGTAATAAGTCCCGCCCTTGAAGCGCTGCTGACTGCCTGCGGACAATAATACCAGGTAAACTGCATTCCCTGGCTTGCCAGTCTGTTAAGATTCGGTGTATCATACTGGTTGGCACCAGTTCTTCCGATATCACCATAACCCATATCATCCATAAGAATGAGTATGATATTGGGTGTGGATGCTTTGAAAGATGCGGATTGCTGTGCAATTCCCTGAATTGCTGTAAGTGAAGCAACTCCAATACCAAGCAAAGGTTTCAGATCGATCATGATTAATTTTTAAAATTACTGGTTTTTATCTTTTCCAGCAGATCCTTTAATTCGTTATATTTCTCCATATTCTCGCCGGCAACATTATTCCTTTCTCCCGGATCGGTTTTAAGATTATATAACTGTGGAACAGTATCATTTCCTGTTTCAATATTAGTATTTACATTGAGCTTTGGTCCGGGTCCCGGTTCAATTATCTTCCAGTCGCCTCTTATAAGTGATAGTCTGCCGTTTGATGAATGCTCCACCAGCCAGTCCCGGCCTGTTTTCGATTGTCCGGTCAGTGCATTCAGATTATCAAAGCTGTCAGGACCTGCATCTGATGGGAAGGTCTGGCCTGTCAACGCTGCAAATGATGCCATAAGGTCTATCTGGCTGAACAGGGCATCGCTGGTTCCGGATTTTATTTTTCCCGGCCACCTGACGATGAAAGGAATACGTGTTCCGCCGTCAAAAGCGCTGTATTTTCCACCTCTGAGCTGACCGGCCGGTTTATGATCTCCAAGTTTTTCAACCGCATCATCCTTATATCCGTCGTCAACAACCGGGCCGTTATCGCTTGTGACAATTATAATTGTGTTATCGGAAAGACCAAGTTTATCGACAGCTTTTACTATTTCTCCGACCGACCAGTCAAACTCAAGTATTGCATCACCTCTTGGTCCCATACCGCTTTTTCCAACAAAACGCTGATGTGGCACTCTTGGAACATGGATATCGTGTGTTGCAAAATAGAGGAAGAAAGGATTGTCTTTATTTTTCGTTATAAAATCAACAGCTTTTCCTGTAATCACATCAGCAATATCTTCATCGATCCATAGGGCAGATTTACCTCCGCTCATATATCCTATACGGCTTACACCATTAACAATAGTCATATCATGACCATGGCTGGGATGTATTTTAAGCAGTTCCGGGTGATCTTTACCAGTAGGCTCAACGAGAATAGGTTCAGAAAAACTCACTTTTATCGGATCTTCCGGATCAAGTCCCACAACCCTTCTGTTTTCGACAAATACACATGGTACTCTGTCACCCGTAGCAGGGATAAGAAAATTATAATCAAATCCGATATCCATTGGTCCGGAGGTGATATCACCATTCCAGTCTGCTCCTCCGGCAGGTCCCAGTCCGAGGTGCCATTTACCTACAACTCCGGTCACATATCCTGCATTTTTCAGAACCGAAGCAATTGTTGTCCGTCCGGGTTTAATTAATGCGGGAGCATCGCCTGTAGCAATGCCGGTTCCCTTTCTTCGCCAGGCATATTCACCGGTGAGCATTGAATACCGCGAAGGGGTACTTGTCGCTGAAGTACAATGGGCATTCGTAAACCTGAGCCCCTGTTTTGCAACCAAATCGATATTTGGAGTTGAAATAGCTGAAGCACCATAGCAACTGACATCACCATAACCCAGGTCATCTGCATAAATAATAATTATATTGGGTTTTTCAACTTTCTGTTCACAAGCTAAATGTGAAGAGGCCAGTGCAGCCAAACCGAGTGCTCCCGGAAGAATTCTGAAGTTTTTTTGAAGAACTATCATATTATTTTTTTTCAAATTCAAATTTAAAAATCTCTGAAGGCTGATGCGCTTCTTTCATTATTTCTTCCATCTTTCTTATGATATCAGGATTTGAAGAGGCTACATTTTTTGTTTCGCCAATATCCGAAGAAAGATCATAAAGTTCCGTTTCACCCTGGGGTGTTTTGTTTATATTGAGTCTGACAGCTTTCCAGTTACCCGTTCTGACTGCCATTTTCCCGCCCTGCTCATGGAATTCCCAGAAGAGGTATTCATGTTCCTTTTGTTTTCCATTCCCAAGAAGAGTTGGAAGGAATGAAATCCCGTCTATCTTATCCGGTAATTCTGCTCCTGATATTTCGGCAAGAGTTGGCATTATATCCCAGAATGCTGATATATGATCTGTCTTTGATCCCTCCTGTATCCTTCCCGGCCATTTGACAAGCAAGGGAGTTCGTATTCCGCCATCATACATATCGCGCTTATAGCCCTTAAGGTTGCCATTACTGTTAAAATAATCCGGATCCGCACCACCTTCAAGATGGGGGCCGTTATCTGATGCAAAGAAAACTATTGTGTTTTCCTCGATTTCAAGTTCGGCAATTTTTGCCAGTATCTCACCAACATAATCATCAAGCTGTTTGATCATAGCAGCAAAAGCGGCATGAGCTTCCGGCTGAGATCCGTATGGTCCCAACCGGAAGTCAGGTCCGTCATCAGTTCCCTTGTATGATTTTTCGGGTTCAAATTTTCCTCTGAACAACTTCATATATTCCTCTTTGGCGAAGAGCTCGGCATGAGGAATTGTTGTCGGATAAAACATGAAAAACGGTTTTTTGCTGTTTGCTTCCATGAACCTGATTGCCTCATTATGTATAAGGTCTGCACTATAGACTCCTGTTTTTCCACTATCATTTTCATGAAGGATTATCTTTTCATGATTTTTCCAGAGATGATCAGGATAATAATTATGTGCGAGGCCCTGGCAGTTATATCCAAAGAACTCATCAATACCCTGTTTATTGGGATCTCCTTCTGTATCGATATATCCCAGACCCCATTTACCAAAAGCACCGGTTGTATAGCCTTTTGTTTTGAGCATTTCTGCAAGTGTAAATGAGTCAGCCGGTAAAGGCCACTGACCCTCAGGCTCCCATCCCCTGTTACCCCGGATGGGTGTATGGCCTGTATGCTGGCCGGTCATCAGTGATGATCTTGAGGGAGCAGATACAGTGCATCCGGTATAGTGTTGAGTGAACATCATGCCATCGCGGGCAAGTCGGTCGATATTTGGTGTGGAAAACTTCTGTTGTCCGTAACAGCTCAGATCACCATAACCAAGGTCATCGGCCAGGATAAAGATTATGTTGGGAAGTTTGTCTTCTTTCCGGGAGCAGGACATTACTGCGAGAGAAGCCAGGAGGGTCAGGGGTAGTTTTGTGGTCATTGAGGCAGGTATTAAGTTTGGAGTTTGGAGTTTGGAGTTTGGAGTTTGGAGTTTGGAGTTATGAGTTAAGGGTTCGGATTTTAATTGTAAAGGCTTTCTGAGGGTTTAATACAAGGATCTGATTGATATCGGTTTCAGTAAATCCTTCTTTCCTGAGAGCAGGGATCAAAAATTCAAATAAATCAGTAAAGCCGTTGAATTTGCCTCCATCGGGTTTTGCAGGATCGTACCAGCCTGAATCGTGGGAAATTAAAACTTTATCCAGTAATCCCTCATTCTTTAATCTCAGAATTCTGCCGGCATACCAGCTTATACTGTTGGGAGCTCCTGTTTCAAGATCGGGTCGCTCCCGGACATTATCAAGTGAGATCCATGCACCTTTCTTTGCAGCCAGTATATTGCTTTCGATTGTTCCTCTCTGAGCGTGCACCCATATAAAAGCAGATGGATCGACTTTATATTCTTCCAAAATATTTATCTGTTCAAATGCTGGTTTTTCAGGACCGGTATGTGAGGCAATCACAAGTCCGGTCTTAAGATGTGCAAGTGCTGCTGCTGTAATTATTTTCCTGTGTTCCGGGGAAAGTGTATCGGCAGGATCGACACCTATCTTTATAAAGCCTGGTTTAACATCGCTTCCTTCAATCCCGTTTTCAAATTCTTTGATCCACAGGTCTGCAATCTCTGCCGGACCAGATGAATAGAAGCTTGCAGGTATATAAAGATTGTTCCTGGCTCCGTAATATCCTGTATTTGTTATGAAACTGATACCTGTCTGTTGTGAAAGCTCCTTCAGGAGCCAGGGATCTCTTCCCAGATGTGCAGGAGTGCATTCGATAAATGTATTGACTCCTCTTTCCTTAATGTCATTAATATAAGGTAAAGCTTTTTTAATGACTTCTTTCCTGTCCCATCTGGAATAACCTGTACTGTCTGCGCCAATAAAATCAACCAGAATATGTTCATGCTCAAGTGTAATTCCTGTTTGTACTGACGGCACAGGCCCGGTAACAGTCATGATATAATCTCCGGGATCCCGCTTACATGTAATGATTATTATTCCGAACAGCAGAAACAGAATAAGCCAGAGAAGTATTTTATAATCATCAAATTCATCAATATCCATATCGTCGCTATTTGAACTGACCTGTTTTAATTCACCTGCAATAAAAATAGGATATTTTATGAAATTATCATAAAATATTAAGACATCCTGTGATTTCACAACGATATTTCAACAACATTTTGCAGGGACATTCCAGAGGATGTCATGATTACATAAATGTGTTAAAAAAAATTAAATCGAATTTGTAAAATATGTTGATGATCATGATTTCCGTTTTTGTTAATCAGGTTTTTATATCTTGCGATTTTACGGAAAGAGATACCAATATATTATCCTGATTAAAAATTATCTTTACACAGCGGAATTTTTGCAATAAGGGCGATTTTGATTCTCTGATTTGGTTGAGTTATTTATTTGATATAAAATATATTACGCAAATATGAATATAAAGAAACTACTTCTGATTATCCTTTCTCTTATAATTATCGGAGTTTTAGGCTATGTTGTTTTTCTTCTGGTTTCTGCCGATAATAAAGACTCCCTGGGATCATCAGGGGAAGCAGTGGATGTTTCATCCCACGATCAGAAGATCAGTGAATGGAGAGAAGAAGGCAGGACAGGTATTTCAGCAGAAAAAGGATTACTTAAATCATGGCCTGTAGAAGGTCCCCGACTTATATGGTCTAACAGTGAATTACCCAAAGGACATTCATCAGTCACATTTGGAAATGACCTTATTTATCTTACCGGGAATGATGATAATAATGATATCCTTATAGCACTTGATCCTTATGGTAAAATTAAATGGCAGACACCCTATGGGAGAATGTGGAAGGCTTCACATCCTGAAAGCCGGTGTTCCCCGACTGTAGAAGGTGACAAAGTATATGTATCCAGCGGATTCGGTGATCTGGCATGTATAGATGGGATCACAGGTACAATAATCTGGTCAGTTAAAGCCAGCGAGAATAATAAGGGAACTTATGGTTCGTGGGGTATTGCTGAATCGCTGATAATTGACGGAGAAAAGATCTATTATACATCAGGGGGACCTGAAACAATGACAATAGCTCTTAATAAAGCCACGGGTGAACTTATCTGGAGAACCGGGAGCCTTAATGTACCGGCTTCATATTCCTCTCCTGTTTTAATAGATTACACTGATTACAAACTACTTGTTAACGTCTCTCCTATATTTGTTTTCGGGGTTGATGTGACCGACGGGACCATAGTCTGGAAAATCAATCATCATCAGGCGCTTGGGAAATCCAATGATGGTGATGATGGTCAGATCCTTTGTGTCACGCCGGTTTTTCATGATAATGCGATATTTGTTACAGGAGGATATAATCACGGTGGCCTTTTGATTGAACTTTCAGAAAATGGAAGAAAGGCCTCTGTAAAATGGACGAATACTGACTTTGATGTTCATCATGGTGGTGTTGTTCTTGTTGACGGGTATATTTATGGTGCCAACTGGCTCAATAACGGTAACGGAAACTGGTGCTGTGTCGACTGGAATACAGGAAAAACCATGTGGGAAGAACATTGGAAGTGTAAAGGTTCAATAATCTATGCCGACGGTCTGTTGTACATTTATGATGAAAAGTCAGGATTTGCAGGACTGCTCAGGCCGGATCCGGGGAAATTCGAGCTGGTCAGTAATTTCAGGGTAAGGGCCGGAAGCGGACCGCACTGGGCTCACCCGGTTATTCACAATGGTGTTCTGTATCTCAGACATGGCGAAGCCCTATTAGCTTATGATATCAGGGAGAAATAAAACTCTAATTACTGGAATTACTGCGGTTCTGATGGCAGTCTTGCTGATCTGGTGGCTGGTTGATGATCATTATCCATCAGATGTTATTGTTCGTTTGCCAGGTATGGATAACCGGCCTAAGATTGAACCAAGGTCCGACTCAGTAATAATCGGTGAATTTTTTGACACCCTTAATACTTTTGATGAAATTGTTCCCGGCAGCTGGCCAAGGTTCCGGGGGGCAGATTTCGATAATATCTGTCGTGATACTTTTCCTCTGGCTGAATCATGGGATACCACAGGACCTCCTTTGGTATGGCAGGTAACCCTTGGTGAAGGTTATGCCGGACCGGCAGTACTTAATGGCAGGGTATATTTAATGGATTATAACGAAAGACGAAAGGCTGATCAGCTGCGCTGCTTTTCGCTTAAATCCGGGACTGAGCTCTGGAGGAGATGGTACTACGTCGACATTAAAAGGAATCATGGTTATTCAAGAACTATCCCTGCAGTAACTGATAAATATCTTGTTACTGTTGGTCCCCGTTCACACGTGATGTGTCTCGACCCCTTATCAGGAGACCTCAAATGGGTCATTGATATGGAAAAGGAATATGAGATACCCGGAAAATCAAAAGGAAGGATAACCCCTGATTTTTACTCGGGGCAATGTCCTCTTATTGATAACAATGTGGCTATACTTGCACCGGGAGGAAAGGCTCTGATGATAGGTGTTGATTGCGAAACCGGGAATGTATTATGGAAGACACCCAACCCGGATACCCTGAGGATGTCACACTGCTCGATAATGCCCATGACAATTCATGGCAAGAAGATGTATGTATATAATGCAGTCGGAGGTGTATGTGGTGTATCGGCAGAGGGAGAAGATACAGGAAGATTATTATGGCAGACAACAAAATGGAGCCCTGCCACTGTGGCTGCATCTCCTCTCCTTCTGGGGAATAATGAAATTGCGGTATTTGGCAGTTATGGAGCCGGTGGAGCAAGGATCAAAATAAGCTTTAACGGATCAGAATATTCAGCTTCCGTGATTGAAAGTCATAAAGCTATGGAAGGTATATCGAGCGATCAGCAGACACCTATAATACTGGGCGACCATATCTGGTCGATATTGCCTGAAAATGCAGGCCCGCTGAAGAAGCAGCTTGTATGTTACCATGTTTCAGATCTGCGTCAGACAGTCTGGACCAGCGGGAAAGATAACAGATACGGGCGTGGACTGGGGCCATATATTATCAAAGACGACAAAATGTTCCTCCTTGATGATGATGCTAATCTTTATTTCTTTAAAATCGATGGTCCTTCTGCTACTTTATTATCACGGTATAAACCGATCGACGGTATTGAAGCCTGGGGACCAATGGCTATTGCCGGCAATTACCTTATTTTAAGGGATGCAAGGAATCTTTTATGTCTTTTTATCGGAAAGAGAAGTTAAAAATGAAAAGGAAAGTTTATGCATTCATATCCTTACTAATCATCCTTACATTCATCGGGTACATCATTTATGATTCCATTTCTGCAGGAAGAACAGGCAATCAGGCGGAGGAAATAATAAAAGATGATGATCCGCCGGATCTCTGGAAGATAGAAAACGAACTGCAGATAACAGACGGACAGTTACTTTCAGTGGCCGTTTCGGAAAATGGAAACATATTGCTTGGAGGTGACTCTTTTCTGGCATCATTTGATGAGTTGCTCTCATCAAAATGGAAAATAAAAATGCCGGGTAAAATTACCGCTTTATCGGTATATGGTGATACTGTATATGCTGCATCGGGGGAACTATTATTCCTTGTTGGCAATGATGGCAGGATGATAGCTGAATGGGGCCCTTATGAAGCAAACAGTATTATTACTTCCGTGTTTGCAGGTAAAAAATTAATTGCCTTTGCTGATGCCGGTGCAAAGAGAATATTCATCCTCAGGAAGGATGGTGAAGTGATCTCAATGCTGGGACAGGGAAATGATAAATTTATAATACCAAGCCCTTATTTCGATGTTGCGTTAACAGAAGAAGATATGGTCTTTGCAGCAAATACCGGACACAGGAGAATAGAAAAATGGTCTGTTGACGGGATAAAAAGGAGTCAGTTTGGTGAGCCGGGAACAGCCCCGGGAGCATTCTGCGGATGTTGCAATCCGGCTCATTTTGCGGTGATACCCCAGGGATTTGTGACGGCCGAAAAGGGTATAAACAGGATAAAGATACTTGGAGCAGACGGGGAATTTATTGAATTCGTTTCCTCTAAAAATAGTTTTACAGCTTCATCACCGCTCGATGTTGCATCAACTGACGGAGAAAAAATATATGCCGCAAATCCTGCGGATTCGAAACTATATGTGTTTATCCGGAAGGATACTTCACTTTCACTGCAAAACAAACTCCCAACCCTCCGACCCCTCAACCCCCCTAAAGGGGGGCTAACTTCCAGCATGCCGGCTATAAAAACCGGATATTAACCCCCCTTTAGGGGGGAAGGGGGGTGAAAACGGAAAATACGGGAGGCCGGAAAATACGGGAGGCCGGAAAATGCGGGAGGCCGGAGAATAAAAGGGCAGAAAAGGGAGCTAAAAGGAATAATTAAAAAGAATAATTGCAGTATATATATATAAAGGTATAGTTGAAATGAAAAAAATGGTCACTAGAGGAGATTTTGTCAGAGGCTTCATCAGGATACTCATGATATCTGCCCTGGCCTTTATTGCTGTTTCGCTTGGAACCAGGGCTGTAACAGGAGAAAAGAATTGCTCCGGCTGCCCGGGGAAGGGAGTATGCCGCGGAGAAGACGACTGTCCTTCATATAAAAAGAAGGAAGAATGAAGAACAACGAATGAAGAATTAAGAATTATCTATGGAAAAGGAAAAAAATAAATATCAGTCAAGAAGAGATTTTGTGAGAAGGGCCGGAAAGGTGTTGGTAGTGGCACCTCTTGTCGCGCTTCCACTGGCACTGGCAAAAAAGACAAATGCTTCGGGGTATGTCTGGCAGATAGATCCGTTTAAGTGCACACAATGCGGTCAGTGTAAGACAAATTGTGTGAAAACCCCGTCTGCTGTCAAATGTTATCATGCTTATGTAATGTGCGGGTATTGTGACCTGTGCGGAGGATATCTCCGTCAGGGTGTCAAGACCATAAGCACTGCTGCCGAGAATCAACTATGTCCCACGGGTGCCATAACAAGACGGTTTGTTGAAGAACCATATTTTGAATATATAATTGATGAAGATCTGTGCGACGGATGCGGGAAATGTGTAAAGGGATGCATTGATTTCGGGAACGGATCACTGTATCTCCAGATCAACCAGGATCTGTGTGATGACTGTAATGATTGTCTGATCGCCAAAAAATGTCCGTCGAATGCAATTTCAAGGGTTCCTGCTGATCAACAATATATCCCAAAGGAAAATGCCGGTGTATTACACAAAGGACAATAATTAACCGAAACAAACGAATGGTGAAAAAGAAACTGCTGCCATATTTAATAATTCTGATCCTGCTGAGCTGGCATTTTGTATTGTATGCTCAGGACAGGTTTCCCAGACCGGAGTTTGAATCCGGTTATGAATATCCTGAACATCAGATGCCTTTACAGCGGTCGCATTTATGGGAATATATTGATGTGGTTGTACTTATTGCCGCACTATCACTGACCTCCTGGCTTGCAATAAAGAAAAGATCAAGGCAGGGACTGATATGGATGTCAGTTTTCTCTCTTGCATACTTCGGCTTTTACAGGGAAGGGTGCATTTGTTCAGTAGGTTCTGTTCAGAATGTGGCACTTGCATTGTTCAACAACAGTTATTCGATACCACTGACTGCCCTTCTTTTCTTTATAATACCTCTGGTATTTGCACTTCTTTATGGAAGAGTATTTTGCGCCGGTGTTTGTCCCCTTGGAGCAATTCAGGAACTTACGGGATTCAGTCCGGTTAAGCTTCCGAAAGCTGTCGAATCTGTTATGGCTGCTATACCTTTCATATATCTTGCTGTTGCTGTGTTATTCGCTGCACTGGAAAGCCAGTTTATAATCTGCCGTTATGATCCGTTTGTAGGAATTTTCAGACTTGATGCACCTTATACAATGATAGTATTCGGAGCATTGTTGCTCTTAGCCGGAATATTCATAAACAGACCCTATTGCAGATATCTCTGCCCCTATGGTGTGCTTCTGAATATTTTTTCCAGATTCTCACACAGACATCTTACAATAACACCCGCAGAGTGTATAAATTGCAGGTTATGTGAAGATTCATGTCCATATGATGCTATCCTGCCGTCTGATCCGGTTGTCATTGAAGAAGGACCCGGGAGGAACAGAAAGAAATTTTTCCTCTATCTGTTGCTTATTCCGGTGTTTACTGCTGCAGGCGCTCTGGTATTCTATAATCTGGCGCCGGCACTTGCAGGTATAAGGCAGGAAGTGCGACTGGCAAGGGAAATACGAATTGAAAAAGAAACAGGAATTGAAGCTATCTCAAAAGATGCGGTTGCATTTAAAGAGGCAGGTAAGACTGAGGAAGAGCTTTTTTCTGAGGAACTGCTGATAATCGAGCGGTTCAGGAAAGCTTCCCCTCTGGCCGGCGCTTTTCTGGGATTATCTCTCGGGATAGCCCTTGTTGCATTAACAATCCGGAAAACAAGAACGGAGTATAAACCTCACCAGGGAAAATGTTACAGCTGCGGAAGGTGCTTTAAATATTGTCCGGTTGAAGTAAGAAAAACAATTTAATAATGAAGCTTACAGAAAAAGATATCAGTATTCTCAGAAGTATCAGCCAGATAGCAGGGATCTTCACTGTCATAGTGGCTTTTACAATGATATTCAGCCTAATTCAGCTTAAGACAATAGATCCGCTGGATAATCCTGTTCTGGCAGAAGTTAAGGAGCAGTATGATAATGATCCTGAAAATGCCGCGAAAGCTGAACAGGTGAGGGCGATGGACCTTATGGCCCGGAAAGCATATTTTGCAAGCCGCCGTCAGGTAGAGACAGGATCATACCTGTTACTGGCAGGCGCAATAATTTTTATTCTGTGCAGGCAGCTTATTTCAGGTAATGAAAAGATAATGCCTGCTATACCGGGACTTAAACCCGATGAATCAGCTGT
>CAZWUB010000058.1:4360-5772 GCA_964637415.1 uncultured Rikenellaceae bacterium | reverse complement strand
TATCCCACACAGTGGAACGGAGAAGATGGTACGAACATAAAATGGAAGGTCACAATTCCCAAAAATGGTAAAAGCTCGCCGGTGATATGGGGTGATAAATTATTTGTGACAGGTGCTGAAGGAAAGGAGTGCGAGGTATATTGTTTAAACAAAATTTCCGGTGAGATTTTATGGAGTGCATCCGCCTCAGGTGTGCCGGGAGAACCGGATCAGCTGCCTGAAACGGATCAGGAATCGGGAATGGCTGTTTCATCAGCCGCTGTAAATGCCGGTTTTGTTTGTGCTATTTTTGCCAATGGAAACCTGATATGTCTGGATCATGATGGAAATCAGAAATGGGTTACTAATCTTGGTACTCCGGAAAATATTTATGGCTATTCCTCATCTTTGATAATTTTCGAAGACCTTCTTCTCGTTCAGTATGACTCTGACGAAAAAGTATCCCTGATGGGATATGAACTTGCAACCGGAACGCTGAAATGGGAGACAATGCGTCGTGGAAGGGCAGCCTGGTCATCACCCGTGATCGGGAATTTTAACGGAGAACCTCAGGTTATAATCAATGGCAACCCGTATGTAACCGGTTTTAATCCGGTAACAGGAAAGGAATTATGGGCTGTTGAATGTATGACTGGTGATGTGGCACCCTCTGTTGCAGTTAACAGTAAACTGGCTTATGCAGTAACCGACTATGCACAGCTTGCTGCAATAAAGCCGGGAAGCGGAGCATCGATAGTATGGTCCGACAACATGTACACTCCTGATGTATCAAGTCCGGCAGCAACAGATGATCTTCTTTTCCTCGCAACGGGAAACGGAGATGTTGCATGTTATAATGCCATGGAGGGAGATACCCTGTGGACACATTATTTCATGGACCAGTTCTATGCATCACCTGTAATTGCCGATGATAAGGTGTGGATCCTTAACAGAAGCGGGATCATGCATATTGTGAAGGCTGATTCAAAATATGAGCTTATTGCCGAATCACCGCTTGGCGAAGCAGCCGACTGTACACCTGCCTTCTCAGACAAAAATATTTATATCCGTGGGAAACAAAATCTTTATTGCATCTCTGAAAATTGAATAAAAAGGAAAATATAACAGTGGAAAAATCCTGCAATTGTCAGCCGGTAAATGTTGATGATATTAATTCTGTTGTTGAAGATGTAGTAAAATCAACCGGCAGGGAAAAGGATAAGGTGATATTAATACTTCAGGAAGTCCAGAAGAGGCTTAATTATATTCCCTCAGAAGCCCTTAAGCATATTTGCAGGATAACTGACATTACACCCGGCCAGATTTCGGGTGTTTCAACATTTTACTCACAATTCCGTCATCTGCCTGCAGGCAAGCATACAGTAAAGATCTGCTCAGGTACGGCATGTCATGTAAAAGGATCACAGCTCATA
>CAZWUB010000058.1:0-4260 GCA_964637415.1 uncultured Rikenellaceae bacterium | reverse complement strand
GTGAGGGTAGGACTCGGATCATGCTGTGTTGCAGGAGGCAGCAGGGAGGTCCTTTCACGGCTGATGGAGATCAGGGATGATTATGATCTGAATATCAGTCTTAAACCGGTGGGATGTGTTGGCGTCTGCAATCAGACACCGCTACTGGAGATCGTTTCCAGGGATAATGTTCATTCAAGGTATACTAATGTAAAAAAGGACCAGGTTGAAGACATCATTCTGAAACATGTTACTCCGCGATCTGTAAGCAAAAAGATCAAGCACACGATAAATGACCTTGCAGATACTTTTCTTACAGATCACATGCTGAAAAGCCCGGTTAACACTCCTGTTGATATAAGAGAAAAATATCTGAACAATTTCACAAAGAACCAGGTTCGTCTTGCCACAATAAACAGCGGTATTCTGAAACCTGATTCACTTGATGAGTATATTCTTCTGGGAGGTTTTGAAGCTTTGAAGAAAGCTGTCAGGTCTGGTGATCCCGAAGGTATTATTGATACAATTACAAAAAGCGGTCTGAGAGGCCGCGGAGGGGCTGGATTTCTTACCGGCAGGAAATGGAGTATCTCTGCCCGCTCAGCCGGAAGCCCTAAATACATGGTTTGCAACGGTGATGAAGGCGATCCGGGCGCATTTATGGACCGAATGCTCCTGGAATCATTTCCCTACCGCATTATTGAAGGGATGCTCATTGCCGCATACGCCACCGGGGCTACAGAAGGTATTTTCTATATAAGGGCCGAATACCCCCTGGCTGTTACAAGAGTCAGAAATGCTCTGGACCATTGTTATGAAAAGGGTTACCTTGGGAAGAAAATTCTGGGTTCAGATTTTTCATTCAATGCAAAGGTATTTGAAGGAGCCGGAGCTTTTGTTTGCGGAGAAGAATCAGCATTAATAGCATCACTCGAGGGTAAACGTGGCACCCCGCATCTCAGACCCCCCTACCCTGCCGTAAAGGGATTCATGGGCAAGCCAACACTTGTAAATAATGTTGAAACCCTGGCGCTGGTCCCCTGGATAATAAATAACGGATCAGAAGCCTTTAGTTCAATCGGAACTGAAAAAAGCAAGGGAACCAAGGTATTTGCGCTTGCCGGGAAAGTTGCGAGAGGTGGATTAATTGAAGTTCCCATGGGAACAACCATCCGGCAGATCGTAGAACAGATAGGAGAAGGCGTTGCTGAAGGCAGGGTTTTTAAGGCAGTTCAGATAGGCGGACCATCAGGAGGTTGCATTCCGGCTTCAGAGTCTGACACTCCTGTTGACTTTGAAGAGCTGACACGCATGGGCGCCATGATGGGATCAGGAGGACTTGTTGTCCTTGATGATACTGACTGTATGGTTGATGTTGCAAAGTACTTCCTGACCTTTACCCATAAACAATCATGCGGGAAATGTACATTCTGCAGGGTCGGGACAAAACACATGCTTAATATTCTCACACGGCTGAGTGAAGGTAAAGCTGCACTTGCTGAAATCGATGAACTGGAAAAACTGTGTTATTCGGTGCATAACGGAAGTCTTTGCGGCCTTGGTAAAACAGCTCCTAATCCCGTAATCACGGGACTGAAATATTTCCGCGAAGAATATGAAGCCCATACAAAAGGGATCTGTCCTGCAAAAAAATGCAGGGATCTTGTGAAATATGTAATAAGTGATAAATGCACTGGCTGTACGCTTTGCTTTCAGGAATGTCCGGTAAATGCCATCGGCTTTAAACCCTATGAAAGACATGAAATTGACCAGAACCTGTGCACAAAATGTGATAACTGCCGGGTTGTATGCCCTGAGAACGCTGTTGAAATAGTGAATATAAATGCTTAAGATAAAGATAAATAATATTGACCTGGAAGCTGAAGAAGGGGAAACCATTCATTCAGTGGCAGACAGGGCAGGAATAACAATTCCGGTTTTATGTCATAAGGACGGAGTTGAACATTATACCTCCTGTATGGTGTGTATGGTCAGGGATAAGAGAAGCGGCAGTTTTATACCGTCATGTACTGCACTGGTTCAGGATGGACAGGACATAGACGCATCCGGAGAGGAAGTCTTAGCTATCAGAAAACAAGCTGTTGAGCTTTTACTCTCCGAACACAGAGCTGAGTGTGAAGCCCCATGCAGGATCGTTTGTCCGGCAGGATATAATATTCCACTGATGAACAGACTTCTGGCTTCGGGTGATTATCGCAAAGCAATTGCATTGATCCTGTCGGAACTCGATGCAGAGGATATCAGGTGTCATCACTGCCAGGGATATTGCGAAAATGCCTGCAGAAGAAAAAAAGTCGACAAACCGATATCAATAAGAAATATCAGGATATTTATTTCAAGACATCTTGATTATGAAGGAGGCCCGGATTATATTGTTCCCCTTTCGGAATATCAGGATCTCAAAAAAAGATTCTCATCCCGCCTTGGGAGAATTGAGGATTCAGAACTTCAGGAATGGCTAAAAGAGTGTGTAGGTGCAGACAAACGTTTCACTGAGCCGGAAGATTTCATTTCAGCCGGTGAGGAAGCAAAGAATTGTATGCATTGTGACTGCCGGGCTGCTGAAGATTGCAAACTAAGAGACCTGGCTCAGATGTTTTCAATTAAAGATAAAGGAGGAAAAGTAGTTAATGCTCCGGCGACCAAAAAGATTAATCATCAGACCGGCCTGATTTTTGAGAATGCAAAATGTATCAAATGCGGATTATGTGTGAGGGTTTGTGAGGACAGCAATGAAGAACCTGCGCTGTGTTTCATCAACAGGGGATTTATTTCAATTATCTCTGAACCACTTACCGGGGATTTTGTTAATATAAAGTCTTTGACAGCGGATAAATGCATTGAAGTCTGTCCTACAGGAGCGCTTAGCCGCTTTAAATGAAATGATTAATGAGATATAAAAGTTTATTACTTTTTTTTGTTTCGATCAGCTTAGCCGGATTTTCGCAAAAGGCAAATACTGACTGGTCTGTGTTCAGAGGAACCAACAGCCTTACAGGAGTATCGGCAAATGAAATTGTATCCTCTCCGGTATTGTTGTGGAGTTTACCCACAGGTCAGGGATCAAAGTCCTCTCCTGTTGTAAGTGAAGGAATTATATATTTCGCAGGTACTAAAGGAACATTGTTCGCTGTATCAGCTGATGGCAAGATCAATTGGAAGCAGGAAACAGGCAGCAGCGTGGAGGCTCCTCCTCTTATTTATGACGGCAGGATTTACATCGGATCATCAGATGGTATTATGAGAGCCTACGATAAATCTACCGGCAGGTTAAAATGGTCATACACAACAGAAAATCAGATATCAGGATCTGCAAATGTCTGGAACGCCGGGAAAAGATCGGGTCTTATTTTCGGAAGCTATGATTATTTCCTTCACTGTGTAG
Source organism: uncultured Rikenellaceae bacterium (assembly GCA_964637415.1). Classification (GTDB taxonomy): domain Bacteria; phylum Bacteroidota; class Bacteroidia; order Bacteroidales; family VadinHA17; genus LD21. The sequence goes on along the minus strand of CAZWUB010000058.1, from coordinate 875 downwards.
ACCCTGCAACAGGAAAGCTTCTTTGGAAGACAGAAACTGAAAACTATGTAAACGGGACACCGGCTTTCATAAATAACAAAATAGTTTTCGGAGGTTGCGACGGGATGATGAGGATAACAGATCCACTGACGGGAAAAGAGAGGAATAAATTTGAAACAGGGGGTTACATAGCCGCCTCTCCTGCCCTTTCGGGCGATAAAGCATGGTTCGGCGATTATGACGGCAATCTTTACTGCCTTGATATGATCACCGGAAAGATGTCATGGGAAGTTCCGGCTGATGAAGAGTCGGGAGCAATAATGGGGATCCCCGCCACAGGAGGAAACATGGTTGTTGTCGGTAATGAGGATAAATACATGTACTGCTATGATGCAGGAACAGGAAAACCTGTCTGGAAATACCGGACCAACGGTCGTATTACAGGTTCTGCAGTAATTACACCTTCAAAAGTATTATTCGGCAGCATGGATGGGAACTTATATATTCTTGGACTGAAAGACGGCAAAAAGCAATGGAGCTTTAATGCCGGCGCACCTGTGAGCAGCTCGCCGGCTGTAATCCCCGGGAGGTTCTTTTTCCTGACTGAAGACGGAAGATTACTGGCTTTTGGGACTAAGTAAAAAATATCTCTGTGGAACTCTGTGCTTTCTCTGTGTAACTCTGTGTAAGTTCTTGATTTTTTTTGTTACACAGAGTTCCACAGAGGGTTCACAGAGAGACACAGAGGGGAAAGATTTGTTACATAAAATCAGAGTATGAAAATAGTTTACTTAATAACAGGGTCGGGAGGTTCGTTCTATTGTGCGAATTGTTACCGCGATATGTTGTATTTCAGGGCAATACGTAAAGTTCCCGGGATCACTGCAAACGCTATT